>JAGZRY010000147.1 GCA_018381425.1 Haemophilus parainfluenzae | reverse complement strand
GGCTTACGAACACCATCGCGAAACCCAGTTTTTCACGTAGTTCATTCAATAATTTCACTACTTCAGCTTGAACGGTTACGTCTAATGCAGTTGTTGGTTCATCGGCGATTAATAATTTCGGTTCACGAGTTAATGCCATTGCAATCACCACACGTTGACGTTGACCACCAGAAAGTTCGTGTGGATAACGATTCAACACTTTTTCAGGATCAAGGTGTACCCATTCCAACAATTTTTCTGCGGTATGGTGACTGCCACGTTTGATGAGCTGTGCCATTTGATCTTTAATACGCATTGATGGGTTTAACGCACTTAAAGAGTCTTGGTAAATCATCGCAATTTCAGAACCACGCAATTCACTTAAATTGTTAGAATTAAGTAAGCTATGTTGTTTGCCACTACGGTCGGTGAAAAGCACTTCCCCGGTAATTTTTGCTGTTTTTGGTAACAAGCCCATGATAGAGAATGCGGTAATAGATTTACCACAACCAGACTCACCTACTAACCCCATGGTTTCCCCTTCATTTACGGTGAAGCTGATGTTATCTACCAGTGGAATTTCACCATAACGATTAGGGAAACGAATAGATAAGTTTTTCACTTGTAAAATCGGTTTTGCATTTGGATTTAATTGCATACGATTCGTACGGGTGATTTCTTTTTCATGTAATTTAAGTAAATAGCGTTTTAACGCAAGGCCTTCAGCAAGTGCTTCTTGTACGTCGGTAGAAAGACGTTCATCTGATTTGCCTTCTGGTTTTTTACCGCCTTTCAAGCGCGGGTTAACCAATGCATCGGTAAGACCTTCCGCCAAGATATTTAAGGCTAATACAGTCAAAAGAATCATGACACCCGCAAAGGTTGTTGCCCACCATGCACCGTTTAATACGATGTTACGACCTTCAGAAAGAATGTTACCCCATGAAGGATGTGGTGGTTGTACACCTGCGCCTAAGAAAGAAAGCGAGGCTTCAAACACAATAGCATCTGCCACCATTACGGTTGCAAATACTAAAACCGGTGCGGCAGTATTGCGCACAACGTGTTTGAGAAGAATATAAGTACGACTACCACCAATAACGCGTTCAGCACGCACATAGTCTTCATCCCATTGTGATACCACGTTCGCACGAACCACACGAGCAAGTTGCGGAGTATAAACCACAGCAATGGTGATAATAATAACCGGTACAGAGTTACCAAAGGTTGCTAATAACACTGCTGCTAATGCGATACCTGGGAAAGCCATTAAAATATCCATTAAGCGCATGATAATTTCATTGCCCCATTTCTCGGATGTGGCTGCAGTTGCACCTAAAACACTACCGAAAATAATGGAACAAGCTACCGCACCTAAACCGATAAATAAGGATGTTTGGGCACCGTAAACAATACGAGAGAAAATATCACGACCAAGTCGATCGGTCCCAAACCAATATTCTGCACTTGGAGCTCGCATACGTGCGATTACTTCTAATGGATCATGTGTTGCTACCCAAGGGGCAAACACCGCCACTAAGGCAACGAAAACTAAGAATAATAATGAAATTTTTGATGCGGTGGAAAGTGCTCGGAATCTCGCACCGCTTGCAGCTAATCGATCTGCTAAACCTTGACGAAACATTATAGACTCCGAATTTTAGGGTTAATCAACACATAGAGAATATCAACGATAATATTCACTAAAACGAAGGTAAAGGCGATTGTCAGAACCACACCTTGTACTAAGTGTAAGTCATGGTTGACGATGCCGTTAAAAATCAATTTACCCATGCCAGGTAAGTCAAAGATTTGTTCGATAACTACCGCACCACCAAGTAAGTAACCTACACGTAAGCCTAATACAGTCACAGGTGTAATTAATGCATTGCGTAATACGTTGTGACGAATAACAGTTGCATAAGGCACACCGTTACCAATCGCGGTTCTCACATAATCTTTATCCATTTCTTCTACCATGGTTGTACGTACAACACGAATTAATGACGCACATACCGGCACGGCAAGTGCAAGAGATGGCAAAATCATGGAATTGATATACCCCATTGGGCTTTCGCTAAATGGCACAAAACCACCAGAAGGCAACCAATCTAATTCTAAAGAGAACCATTGAATAAGTAAGATACCTAACCAGAATGATGGTGTCGCAACCGCTGCTACAGAGATTAAACGAATCACTTGGTCTACCCAGCTATCACGATAAAGCGCGGCAAGTACACCTAATGAGAAAGAGACTACTGCCGCAAACACCACACCAATTAAGGTAAGTTGTAAAGTGATTGGGAAAGATTTCGCTAACATACTACTGATCGGTAATTCTGGTGGCATAGTCACACCAAAATCCAATACAAGTAAATTACCTAAGAAACGAAAATATTGAACAAAGAGTGGATCATTTAAGCCGTGTGATTCGCGGTAAAGTTGTTTTGCCGCTTCACTAGCACTTTCGCCTAATGCCACTGTAGCAGGATCACCCGGCGTGAATTGAAGCACGACAAAGACGAGTGCTGTTACACCAAGTATCATGACCGGCAAAGCCATCAATCGGCGTAACAATAATCGAAGTATCATTTCCATCTGACTTCTCCTATTCTAGCTTGAGAAATTCGTTAGCTTCAAAAAAAATGAAGCGAAACAATCAAATTCAAAAACAAAATGAATTGCAGTAATCATAATGTTCAGCCTAAGCCCTGTCAATCCAAGTACATAGAGCAAAATTCAAATCTGTGATCGGCTTCACAAAGATTTTTTTGAAATGAAATTGAGAGAAAACATGATTGAAAAATAGAGAGAAAAATGACCGCACTTTGGTGTGAAAAAGAAAAAAGGCTGTTGATTTCTCAACAGCCAAAACATTAAATTAAAAAGTGCTTTTATTTACGGCCCACACCGAGGAAAGATAAACCGGTTGTTGCCAATGGTTGATAGCCTTCAAGGCTGCTATCATCCCATGCAGAAGGAAGTTTACGATGAACAATCGGATAAAGTGGTACTTCAGCCGCAATAATATTAATCGCTTCTTCCCATGATTTTTTCGCTTCAGCGTGATCTTTTGCTCTCACTGCTGCATTGAGTAATTCAGTCACTTTCGCAAATTCAGGGGTGTTACTCCAGCGGAAACGACGTTTTGGCCATACATCACCACGATACCACCAGCTTAAAAGCAAGTCTAAGTCGTTACCGAACACTGATGGGTCACCCGGTGCGATTGCCACTTCATACACACCTGGATCCACGTTGTTGCTGTATAACGCACCAGATTGTAAGTGTTGTAAAGTTACTTTAACACCTGGAATCTTGTTCCAAGACTCTAAAATTAACGGTGCAGATTCTTTCACCCAGTCATGGTCGGTTGCGAGCAATTCAAATTTAAGCTCAGTTACACCTGCTTCTTTTAATAATGCCGCTGCTTTTTCTGGATCATAAGGATATTGAGTTGATGCCTTAATATAATCTGGGTGAGTCGTTTGTAAGTATGATGTTGCAGCTTCTGCATTACCATCAAATACAATATCAACAAGTTTGTCAGTGTTTAAGCCATAGTGTAACGCTTGACGTACTTTTGGATTGTTAAACGGAGCTTTCTCACAGTTAAACATTAAGAATAACAAGCCGAAAGATTGAACAGATTGCACTTGTTGTTTTTTGTTTTTCAAGCGACTAATGTCTAAATAAGGCACGCTTTCCATCGCTTGAGTACGTTTAGACTCTTGTGCAGTTACACGAGCTGCGGCATCAGAAAGTAATAACCAAGACATTTTTTCAACTTGCGCTGGATATTTACCATTGTAAGGTTCATACGCTTCAAAGACGATTTTGTCATCTTTCACTGCTGAAACAAATTTGAATGGACCAGAACCAACTGGGTGTGCATCAAATGCAGATTGACCGACTTTATCGATCACATGTTTTGGTACAATTTTCACGCAAGTTAAACGGTTAGCAAATAAAGCAAATGGATATTTCAATTTAAATTCCACCACTTTATCGTCTAAAGCTTTCACACTTTCAATGAAATCAATAAACATCACAAATAAAGATTTATTGGCAGGATCCATAATACGATTGAAAGAATACACAACATCTTCAGTAGTGACTGGTGCGCCATCATGGAAGGTTGCGCCTTCACGTAAAGTAATGCGCCATGTTGTTTCATCAACTTGTTCTGGCTCTTTTCCTGCTAAAGCAAGATAAGGTTCACGAGTTGCAGGATGCAAATCCACCAAACCTTCAAAAATGTGCAAGTTTGCTGCATAAGGTGAAGCACCACTTGATGTCATTGGGTCAAATCCGGTAGAAAGCGGATAAGCAATCCCTGCTTCAATAGTTTTACCTTTAATATCAGCAGCAAAGGCTTTTGGTGCAAATGTGCCTAACGTACCACTAAATGCAAGACCTGCCCCCACGCCAGCCATAAGTTTCATAAAATGACGACGAGATTCATTAGTTTCAAAGGAAAAATGCTTTGTCATACTAAACTCCTGATGAGTAATAAAATCACATTTTGGTTTTTAAACCTAGCCAAACATTTCATTCGAAAATGAAGTAAAGCAATCAAATCTTAGAATAAAATGATTTGCATCAATCATAATCATCTTCGATTCATTCTGTCAAAGGGGAAATATTGAATGTGTGATCTACTTCACAGAGTTTTTTGTACTTGAAATAAAAGTTTTTAACTATGTATAAATTATTATAAATAGATTTTAACTATTGAATTACTAGATAATATGAAATAGCCATCAGAAAAAATGACGCTTATAATGACCGCACTTCCCAGGCAAGGGAATAACATTTTAATCAACAATAAAGAGGAAAATACTATGTCAAAAACATCAATCGGTTTAGATAAAAAAGCATCTGAAAAATTAGCAGCAAAATTAAACGAA
>JAGZRY010000146.1 GCA_018381425.1 Haemophilus parainfluenzae | reverse complement strand
ACAAAGTCATTGCCAAGGCCATGCATTTTGGAAAACTGCATGTTTCCTTCCTTGATTTGAAAATTTTTTGGCATTATAGAGAGCAATAAGCCGAATGGCAAATAGCCAGAATAGACAAAGTGCTGTCAAAAAACACTTTATTTTCTCACCGCACTTTCATCATTACATCCAAGCGTTATTACGAATGATCCCTACTGCAATCCCTTCAATTTCAAAATGAGGTTGTTCTTCAAGATTAACGACTATCGGCTGAAACTCTTCATTTTCTGCATGCAGATAAATAACTGAACCTTTGCGTTCTAAGCGTTTTACTGTCACCTCATCTTCAATTCGGGCAACAACAATCTGTCCATTTCGCACATCTTTTGTGCTATGCACGGCAAGAAGATCGCCATCTAAAATGCCGATATCTTTCATGGATTGACCATATACTTTTAATAAAAAGTCTGCTTGTGGTTTAAACATATTAGCATCAACACGATAAGTGCCTTCAATATGTTGCTCAGCCAGAATCGGCTCCCCTGCGGCCACACGACCGATGAGCGGTAAGCCTTCTTCTTCCTCATCATTTGCACTGTCATCAATAATGCGAATACCGCGAGAAGCTCCCGCGACAATTTCAATTGCACCTTTACGAGCAAGTGCTTTTAAATGTTCTTCCGCCGCATTAGGGGATTTAAAGCCTAATTCACGAGAAATTTCTGCACGAGTTGGCGGCATACCCGTAGTTTCTAAATGGCGCTTTAAGAGTTCCAGCACTTCTTGTTGTCTGGCAGTTAATGGTCTCATATACACTCCTGTTACTTTATACAGAATAACTGTTAGTATATACAGAAAGATGCCGATTGCAACAACTATTTTCTAGCGATAAAAGTGCGGTCAATTTTTTTCATATTTTTGAGTGTTCATCACAAATCTCAAATGTAAATTTTTAGAATTTGACTGGTCTAATGTGTTAAAATGCCTGACAATACCTAGAAATGTCTAACAAAAAGAGAACGTTAATTATGTCTGGCATCGTAAGTACTTATCGTAAATTATTAGAATTACCGCTTTCGGTTTTAGTAAAAAATAATCCAATCCCCGCTCAACCAATTGAAGAGCTTCAACTCAATATCAATCAACCTATTCTTTATGTTTTGCCTTACACCTCTCAAACTGACTTCGTCATTTTCCGTCGTAACTGTTTGAGCGTAGGTTTGCCTGATCCGGCTGAAAAGAATGTGATTGATAGCGTAGCATTACCACGTTATGTCTATTTAGACGAAGGTCGTCGCTTTTTTAAATCAAAAGGCGCAAAAGATGAAACCGCCAAAGTCTTCAATAAATACTTAGAATTGCACCGTGATGTTGCTGATTTAGATGTACAACTGATCCCTGTTTCGGTGCTTTGGGGACGTTCACCAGGTAAAGAAGATAAAGCAAGCTTACCGAATCTGCGTTTATTGAATGGCATTCAAAAAACCTTTGCGGCAATTTGGTTTGGTCGTGATACTTTTGTGCGTTTTTCTCAAGCGCTTTCTTTGCGTTACATGGTAAATGAACATGGTTCTGATGAAAAAATTGCACAAAAACTGGCTCGCGTGGCTAAAATGCACTTTGCTAAACAACGCATTTCCGCGACAGGGCCTCGCTTACCAAACCGCGAAGCCATGTTTAATAAGCTATTAAATTCTCAAGCAATTCAAAATGCCATTGAAGATGAGGCAAAATCAAAAAATATCAGCCGCGATAAAGCCTATGCTGAAGCCGAAAAAATTCTTCGTGAAATTGCAGCTAATGTAAGCCATTCCAGCCTTCGAGCGGCGGATCGTTTCTTACGTTGGTTATGGAACAAGCTGTATTCCGGTATTGATGTACAAAATGCAGATCGCGTACGTAAATTAGCATTAGAAGGTCATGAGATTGTTTATGTGCCTTGTCACCGTAGTCACATTGACTATTTATTACTTTCTTATGTGCTCTATCACCAAGGTCTTGTACCGCCACATATTGCAGCGGGGATCAACTTAAACTTCTGGCCAGCGGGTCCTTTATTCCGTAGCTGGGGGGCATTCTTTATTCGCCGTACGTTTAAAGGTAACCGCCTTTACTCTGCAATTTTCCGTGAGTATTTAGGGGAATTATTCCACCGCGGTTATTCCGTCGAATACTTCATTGAAGGTGGTCGTTCTCGTACAGGTCGCTTGCTTGCACCGAAAACTGGTATGATGTCAATGACGCTACAAGCACTTCAACATAACCAGACTCGTCCTATTTCTGTGGTACCTGTGTATATCGGTTATGAGCACGTATTAGAAGTGGACACTTACGCAAAAGAATTACGTGGCGCAGCGAAAGAAAAAGAAAATGCGGGCTTAGTTTTACGTGTGATTAAAAAATTACGTAATTTAGGTCAAGGTTTTGTGAATTTCGGTGAGCCAATCACCCTTTCCAATTACCTCAATCACCATTATCCAGAATGGAAAGAACAACATCATGAAGATAAACCTCACTGGTTTAACCATGCTGTTGGGTCTGTTTCTAATCAAGTGATGGTGAATATTAATAAAGCTGCTGCAGTTAATGCGATGAATTTAGTAGGAACCGCTCTACTCTCTTCTCGTCAGCGTGCACTTTCTCATGAACAGCTACTAGAACAACTCTCTAGTTATCAAGAAATGTTAAAGAATGTACCGTATTCTACTGATGTTGTACTGCCAACTGATACTCCAAAAGCGATGCTTGAGCATGTACTAAGCTTAGATCGTGTTGGCGTGTTAGTTGAAAAAGATAACTTTGGGGAAATTATTCGTTTAGAACGTAATTCCGCTGTTCTTATGACGTATTACCGCAATAATATTCAACACTTATTTGTGTTGCCTTCACTTATCGCGAGTATCGTTTTACATTATGAAGCGATTCAAAAAGATTTATTATTGGATGCGGTACGTAAAATTTATCCATTCTTAAAAGGCGAACTCTTCCTTCATTTCACTGAAGAAGAATTAGATACACAAATTAAAGCCATTATTGATGAATTTGCGCGTCAAGAGGTTATCCAAGCCAATGATAATTTCTTATCTATCCACCGCTCTAAAGTGCGTATTTTACAACTTTGGTCAGCAGGTATGCGTGAAATATTACAACGCTACTATATTACTGTGAGTATTTTACGTAGAGATCCTGAAATTGCCCGTGGTTTATTGGAGAAAGAGAGCCAATTGGTAGCACAGCGTCTTTCTGTATTACACGGTATTAATGCGCCAGAATTCTTTGATAAAGCAGTATTCTCTGCCTTCATTGCTCACTTGAAAGAAGAAGGTTACTTCGATGATGACAAAGAAAAATTACACGAGCTAGCAACAATCTTAGAGCATTTGATTTCTAGCGAGATTTGCTTAACAATCAACGGCGCGGCAGATAAAGCAGATGAAGTTGAGATTGAAGTAGAAGAAGAGGATAAATCAAGTAAAGATGAATAATCTTTACTGACATAACAAAAGGGCGTGTTGAATATATCCAACACGCCCTTTTCTTTATATGATTAGTTCAACCAGAAATAATATCCAATTGTCGCGATAACCAATATACACACAATATTTAAGATAAATCCAGCTTTGATCATGTCACTTTGGCGAACTTCACCTGTACCAAACACGATTGCATTTGGAGGTGTTGCTACCGGTAACATAAATGCACAAGATGCACCTAAACCGATAATTAACGCAAGACCAATTTCCGGCATACCGAGAGATTGTGCGATAGAAATAAAGATTGGTACTAATAACGCGGCACTCGCCGTATTGGAAGTAAATTCAGTTAAGAAAATAATGAAGGTTGCGACCAATAAACCAATGAGGTAGTAGTGTTGCCCTTGAACTAAGAATACAATACCGTCAGCTAAAACTTTACTTGCACCAGAATCTTTTAACACCGCACTCAAGGTTAAACCACCACCGAAAAGCATCAATACCCCCCAGTCAGTGCTTTCTTGAATTTGTTTCCAATTTGCGACACCAGTAGAACAAATAACAACAGCTGCAAGTAATGCGACCACACTATCAAAACTACCGATATTTTTAGAAAGACCAAATACACCTGAAATTATTGGATTAATATAGCTACTAAATACCCAGCAAAGTGCAATTACAGCAAAAATTACAAGGGTTAAAACACGTTGGCCATTCATTTCAATACGTTCAAAGTTTTGCTCAAAACGTAAATTAAGTTTTGGTTTAAATACAATGAAAAGTGTACCAACCATTAATGGCATCAAAATAATCATAATTGGCAAGCCATACCATAACCAATCAGAGAAAGTTAAATGTAAGTTACTTGCGACGATCGCATTTGGTGGACTACCCACTAATGTTCCCATACCACCGATACTCGCACTGTATGCAATACCCAATAATACGAAGACATAAGTATTGTGTTCTTTTTCTTTATCAAGTTGGCTTAAGATCCCCATGGCTAAAGGTAACATCATGGCTGCTGTTGCTGTATTACTCATCCACATAGAAAGGAAAGCGGTAATTGAGAAAAGATACATGATAGCTACAAATAAATTACCACGGGCCATCGCCATAATTTTATTGGCTATCATTTTATCGAGCTTTTGCATATGCAAAGCCGTCGCTAAAGCGAACCCACCAAAAAATAAGAAAATGGTTGGATCGGCAAAAGCCACTAAAGCTTGTTTAGTTGTCACCAAATCAAGTGCAATCGCAAGCAATGGCACCAATAGAGCGGTAACTGTTACATGTAATGCTTCAGTTAACCAAAGGATTGCTACCAAAGCTAATAATGCTAAACCTGCATTTTCCTTAGGTGCAAAAGGTAAGGCTTTAAGTAAAATAAAAAAACAGGCTATCGCTAGCAGAAAGATAATCCCACTTTTATAATTTTTTGTTGTGTTTGTTTC
>JAGZRY010000003.1 GCA_018381425.1 Haemophilus parainfluenzae | reverse complement strand
TACTTAAAAAAGGCGCTGCGAAACTCTATGAGTGGTACGCAAAAGGGTTGTTGCCGATGAAAGCAACGTGGGACGGCAAATTTATACAAGAGAAGGTGGCGGCGTAATGAGTAAATTTATTCCTAATGCGTTTCAAATCCCCAATTCCGTCATTGACGAATTGCTGGCAAAGCTCACTTGCGCAGAGCTTAAATGTTACTTGTTTGTAGTTCGCAAAACAAAGGGCTGGAACAAAGAGTCAGACAGTATTTCTATTAGCCAATTCATGGAAGTGACAGGGCTTAGTAATCGTTCGATTATAACTGCTTGTGAATCACTTGTTCAAATGGGATTACTTGAGCGTTCAGGTGGTGAACGCAAATTGAATACTTATTCAGTGAAAGCGTTTGAGATTTCACAATCTGGTGAAAAAAGTTCATCAGATAAAACTGGTGAAAATTTTTCACAATCTGGTGAAAAAAGTTCATCAGATCTGGTGAAAAAAGTTCACACACAAAATAACAATAAAAACACTATACAAAATAATAATAAAAAAAATACCAAAAAAAGCGAATCGGATTTGCTTGCTGAATTCGGGATCGCCGGACAACTTGCCGATGACTTCATCACTCACCGCAAAGCCTGTAAAGCACCAATCACGGAAACGGCACTGAAAGGCTACCGGCGCGAGGCGGACAAGGTTGGAATACCTCTTGCCGAAGCAATCACAATAGCTATTGAGCGGAATTGGCGAGGGTTTAAGGCCTCGTGGGTTTGGCGCGATGAAAAACAGCGACCGATGGTGCAACAATCGCAACCAAGTAAACCAAAATTCGATGATTCGCAGATGGGTTGGTCTGCCGGTATGAATATCACAGTGGATGGCCAAACATGGGAACTTTAACCGCACAATCGCAATTAAACCAAATGCCACCGGAGCGCGCGCAGCGTGCTGAAGCAACGATTAATTGGTTATTTCAAGAGTTGAAAGGAATTTTCCCAGGATGGCGTGCAGCATTTGAAACAGAGGCGGATTATCTTGCGGCAAAGCAGACTTGGTTACGAGTTTTAGCTCAAGAAAAAATCACTAGAGCTCAGTTGCAGAAAGGGCTCAGTACGGCTGAAAAATCATTAGATAAATTTTTGCCGAGCGTAGGGTTATTTGTGTCCTGGTGCCGAGCGCATGATTACCACGAACTAGGCCTGCCGACTCTTGAAGAACTGGAACCGCGCTTAAAGTCGTTTATGGGCTATGCGAAATTCGATGCACACAAGTTTAACTATCGGTCGGTCGCCGAATATCACTTACTGCGTGCTCTGTATTACGGGTATGCCAAAAAGTCGTGGGAAGACTGCCAAAAAGCTATGCCGAGAGTGTTGTCCGAGACGGCGGAGAAAGTGCGGTCGGGTTTTGCGTTCGATCCGATTCCGGAATTACTGGAAGAAAAGCCGAAAGTTATCGATCCGCAAGTGGCGGCCAACGGAATTGCAAAGATTAAAGAAATAATGGGAATAAAAAATGGCAGAACAATTTGACCGCAACACATGGCAAACGCCGAAGTATGTTTTTAACTGGCTCAAAAACAAATTTGGCTGGTTTGATTTAGATGGCTGCGCAAATGCTAAAAACGCCTTGTGTTGTCACTACATTGGCGAGCAAGGGACGGATGACGATGATAATTTATCTATTGCCCCTGATTTTTTAGCCGACAACATTTTTGATTTATTGCTTGATGAAGTGGATGAGGTTTGCTCTTTCCCACTACGGATTTTCGTCAATCCGCCTTACAACAACCCACTGCCTTTTGTACAACGCGCGGCAGAATTACGCAAGGCTGGTTATTTTGTGGTGATGTTGTTGCCGTTGGATAAATCAACAGAATGGTTTGAGGTTATCCGGAAAGAGGCTAATGAGGTGATCGACATTATCGGGTTTACCGATCACAAGGGAAATTTTAATTTGGGCCGAATCAAATTTATCAATCCAGTGACTGGCAATGAGGTCGGTGGAAACAACAAAGGATCAATGGTCGTTGTTTTCGACCCGTGCGCAGATGACTTTGTTCAACGGTCGGTCAGCATCGGACATATTCAAAAGTGCGGTGGTTACGATGGAGCATAATTATCCTCGGATGTATTTAGTCAATGAGGCAGTAAGAAATCGAGTTATCGAAACCATCCGCCAATTACCGATTAACGAATCAGATCCGCTCGTTGTTGAGATAAAAGTTAAAACCCGATCAATGGAGCAAAACGATAAATTTCACGCAATGCTAGGTGATATCTCAAAACAGGCGACATGGCAAGGCGATAAATACGATTTATACGGTTGGAAAAACATATTAGTTAGCGGGCATACGATAGCAACAAAACTACCATACAAGTTGATTATGGGGATTGAGGGAGAGTTGGTTAACGTGCGTGAACAGACATCAAAAATGGGCGTGCGCCGTATGTCAAGTTTGATCGAATACACGACAGCTTGGGGCGTACAAAATGGGGTTAAATTTAACGACAGATGGGGATTTTACGGAAGATGAACACTTTAATTTTTATTTTAATTGCGGCGAGTTGTTTTGCTATTGCGTTTGCGACCAACGGCGGAACTGGGGTGTTTGCTTTGTTGCTGTGTTTTATCAGCTTTGTTTTGGGTGTGAATATCCACGCACAAATTGTGAGGGATAAAGCTAAGAACGGGGAGCTATTGGAAGTTGGCAATAAGTATTACGAAGTTAAGTACGTGAAGGATAAGGTGGAATGACGAATAAAAAGAAGCTTACGACCGCAATGGCAGAGGTAATAGCGGCTAACTTGGCGCGTAAAGCGGTTGATGACGAAAACGAAAAATTAATGCGTGGATTGATTAAGCAGCGCGACGATTGGTTGAAGTGGAGACAGTCCGGCAAACGAAATGTGGATGTGATTAATGGGGTGAGACGGTGAGTAAAGTTAATTATCGAAAGGAAGCTAAGGGACGGGAATGTCAAGTGCGGTTGCCGGGCATTTGCAATCACAATCCGGAAACGGTGGTGCTCGCGCATTATCGATTGGCAGGCTTGAACGGCGTCGGCATGAAGCCCGATGATATTTTCGGGGCATGGTGCTGTAGTGCCTGTCATGATGAGTGCGACCGCAGAACGCGCATTATGGATAACGAGTACGTGAGATTGGCTCACGCAGAGGGCGTTATGCGCACTCAAGCGGCTTTGCGTAAAGAGGGTAAGCTATGAGCGATTGGTTGGAGATTGCCTTACCTTACCCGCCATCAGTCAATCACTATTGGCGACACACAAGAAGCGGACGGCATTATATCAGCGAAGCAGGGAGAAAATTTAAAGCCGAAGCATTGCAAATTTTACAACAATTCGATCCATTTATAGGTGCAGTTGCAGTGCATCTTGAAGTTTATTATCCCGATAACCGAAACCGTGATCCCGATAATATAAACAAAGGGCTTTTCGATAGTTTAGTCGCCTCAGGATTAATACAAGACGACAACAACAAAGTGATAAAAGATTTTCGCAGCAAAAATTGCGGGATTAAAAAAGGCGGAATGGTTGTAGTAAAAATTAGAGGGCTTGAAAATGAGTAAATCAATCGAATTGTTAGTTAAATTACATAATCCAAAATGCGTTAGTATTGAAACAGCCGGAAGAGGCGGCGTGGCATTACTTTACAAAGAGCAAATTATTTGCGCCTTTGCTCAGGCCGAAAATAAACACATGCTAGGGTATCATCTTCTGATGAGTAAATACCGCCAAGAAAAATCCTCAAGAGAATTTGTTGATAGTTATGTTGATGCGTGGTGTGAAGAGTTTGGTCATCCAGAGCATTCCACAGAGGCTTTAAAATACGTTGTGGATATAGTTTGCGATCTTCCATTGCCTAGCCAGTTAAAACATATTAAAGCATTGAGAAAACGCTATTTACGCTCACAATATGCGCACTTGTCAGTCTTAGACAGAGCAAACAAAATGGCTGAAGAAAATGGATTGCCTGTTAATAGCGTTGAGGCTCGCCAATTAAGAATCAGAGAATTAAACGATTTGCGTAAATCCAATACTTGCCCTCGCTGCCGTGGCACTGGCGAAGTTGGTAGAGTGCAAAAGCACGAATGCCCGGAATGTAACGGTAAAGGTCAGTTAAAAGCCAATATTTATCATTTGATGAAGTCCATTGATTGCACAGAGGCTTATTTTAAACGTTATCTAAATGCGCTTGTTGTTAAATTTGAGCAACATTGTTACGAGGAGATGAGTTGCGCCGAGAGTGTGATAAAACAATACTTGAAAAAGGAATTACAACAATAGTTTATATATGTGATTCAGATCACAGTTAAAATCATGATAACCGCCTATAATTAAAAAAAATATTATAGGTGTTGTTATGAGCAAAGATTTAAGAGAGGCTTTACTTTGGGTTGGGTTTATTATTTTTATTTTTACGTTTGCATACGGGATGAATAAGAAAGAAGAATCAGAAAATAAAACAAAGGCCATGCGAGAGATTGAATCTTGCATGGTTAATTTGCATAAAAGTTACGCTGAATGCAAAGAGTTGGTTTATATGGCTGACTAATTATTATCTAAGGAAACACTATGAAAAAATTACTATTAATTGCTTTAACATTAACATCATCCGTTGCGATGGCGGGTTATACCACTTGCAATAACTTTGGAGATACTAGAATTTGCCGTGATTCAAGTGGATTTTCAAGCACTACACACAGAATTGGCGATACCTATATTACTAACGGATCAGGTGGTTATAGTTCAACAACCCATAAGATTGGTGATGATATGTATATGGGGCATGACAATCGAGGGAATAGTTGGAATATCTACGATAATAATAGCTATCGAAATTATTAACAGAGGTATTTTATGAAAAAGAGTTTAGTATTGATTTCATTGCTCTTTGTTTCTATGCAATCTACAGGGATTGGTAATAGCGAAATTAATAATGTGGAGCAAGTAAATAAATTTCTCAGAGAATCAAGAATACTACTTGAGCGTGTTAAATCAAATTCATTTAGGGAATGGTCGTATAAGTATGATGTATTACAAGCGCAATACGATAAATTAGAAATGGATTTCCAAAATCGACCAAGTAAAGGAAGCTCTAAGAAAAGTAGTAACTTTTTAACGGATGATGAGTATCAAGAGTTAATACATAAAGTGAAGGCTGTTACTAGAATTTATCCTCCTGAAAACCAGTGGGTGAATATTCGATTTTATAATCCATTGAATGTAAAAATCCAACAAATAGAGCTAGTCATAACGGAGGATATAACGAAGTATAAAACAGCATCAAATGAAAAGTTGTCTGAAAACAGTTTGTTTCGAGATATTTACTGGAATATATCAGACAGAGACAAAAAAAAGCCTGTTGAACAGGTTTATTTAGAAGCTAAAAATAAATTTTTATCAGATTTAGATAAGAAGCCCCCTGAGATAACAATCAGAGTTGATGTAAATGCAAATCCTTATTCTATGGTAAATGTGAATTTTGAGATACCATCAAATTTTGATATTGAACGATGGAATATTAGCAAATTGATCGGAGAATAGCAGTTTTATAAAACTAGGAAAGGATAATAAATAAATAAATTCAAGAAATTTTTATCATTTTTCTTATTTAGCATGTTGGTTGTGGCTGCGTTTAATCTTTTTGATCTCGGCTCAATATCTATCCCAATGGCAGTTCAAACATGACTATTGGCATAGGCAAATGTAAAAATTTGTTAAGATAAGAATAAAGCCTGTTTACAAAGCAGGCTTTTTTTATTAGTATTTTGTTCAAGGCTCGTAACCTTAAAACAAAGCGGAAGTCCGCACCCGACAGCATAGCGGTTTTTTTATGCGTGAAATTTAGCAACCTTGTTTGTTTATTGCCATTAAACATTCATTGCGCATAACCACATCTTATCTATGCCGAGAGGGCGGAGAATAAAATACCCGAAAGGGAAATAATCCCGGCCGTTCTTTGTTTCGGTTTACGAACCTCTTGGCGACCCTATTAGGTCAAATCTTCGTAAAATAAAACAAAGGAGTCAGAAATGGCTAATCAAATCTCAACCCAAACAATTTCATTCAACAATCAGTCATTAATTACCGTTGAACAAAATGGCAATCACTATGTTGCTATGAAGCCTATTTGTGAAAATATCGGCATTGACTGGCGCGCGCAACGCCAAAGAATAGTGAGAGATGAAGTATTATGTTCAACTGTGGACATATCACCACAGTTGCAGAAGATGAGAAAAATCGTGAAATGCTATGTCTTCCTATTCAATACCTAAACGGCTGGTTATTTGGTATTGATATTAATCGTTGTAACCCAGAAATCCGTGACACATTAATCAAATACAAAAAAGAGTGTTATCAAGCGTTACATGATTATTGGTTTAATGGTAAAGCAGAGCGTAAAACTACGGTAGATGATCGCACAGGACTACGCAATGCCGTGAATATGCTCGTGAGCAAAAAGGGATTAATTTATTCTGAGGCTTATCATTTAGTCCATCAACGCTTTAATGTGGAATCAATCGAAGATTTGACATTAGAGCAGTTACCTCAAGCAGTGGAGTATGTTCATAGAATCGTGCTTGAGGGAGAGTTGATTACAACGCCTAAAAAAGATGAGTGCTTTAATTTTGAATTTACCGAGCATGAACTCCAACAGCTCGTTTGGGCGTGGTTTGCTTTATTGCGCGGCACCGAGCTTTGCCAAATACTTCACCCGGCATTAAAAAAATTGGTTCGCACTATGCCGCCTCCGTTTATGGCGTGGCTTACGAATATCGTAGCACTCTCCGTCAGGCTCATAATGTGTTGACACGCATTACAGAGCAATTTGAATGTAAGCAAGGCAATAACTGGCGTGTATTAAAATATCTTCGAGCCTACAACCCTAAAGCAACAGGCTTTCAGCTAGACATCCTATAAACAACGAAAAATCCGACCGCACTTTTCCCCAAGAAATCCGTGCGGCGGATTGTTACACCTCAAATTCACGAAAAAGGACAAATTATGTTCAAGATTCTCTTTGCGGTGGCGTTGTTATGGACCGCCTATCATTTAGACTTAAATCAAGATTGCGATGGGTATATTTGCCAAGTTGAACAGTCTCATCAAAAGTGATTATAAATTGACTTAACGCTAATTTTGCATTACTATTTCTAACAATAGCCGAGGTGTAAATTAACACATCTCGGTTTTTTATTATCAATCGTGGGATAGCCTAAAAAATAAACTGGCTTTAATCCGAAATGTTAATTGCAAAAGCTATCTCCTTATCAAAATAAGCTCGCATATCTATGCGGGCTTTTTTATTACCTATCAAACGATGAGGGAAATCAAATGCCTATGAAAGATCCAGATGTATGGGCTTTAATTTGGGCGTGGTTACAGGTCAACATTGGAAATGGATCAATTCAAAGCGCCGGCGCCGCTGTTGCAATGTCGCTTTTAAGAATTGGCTTTATGCGAAAAAAACCATCCTTCCGCTATATGTTGATTGATGCAGCTATTTGCGCATCTATTGCTGGTGTAGCTGTTCCAGTTTGTACCCATGTATTCGGTCACGCCGATTTTTCAGCGTTTTTCGGAACGATGATTGGATTTATCGGCACGGAAAAAATCCGTGAATATTTATTCAAGTTCATTAATCGGAGAATTGAAAAAGATGATGCACATTTCACAGACGACGTTCAATAAAATTTTCCCTGGCGCAATCGCTGGAATCTATAAAGCGATATCAGACAACATTGAAAAAGCGGGGTGCATTACAAAGGCACAACAAGCCATGTTTATTGCTCAGTGCGGGCATGAAACACGAGGATTTACACGTTTTTACGAAAGTATGAATTATTCTGTTGCCGGATTAAGAGAGACATTCCGCAAATACTTCACTTTAGCGCAAGCGCAAAAATATGGATATGTAAAAAATAAAGCCGGTGCAGTTATCCAAAAAGCCGATCAGGTATCTATTGCTAATATCGCCTATGCAAACCGCATGGGCAACGGCAATCAGGCAACTGGTGACGGATGGAAGTATAGAGGCCGTGGGCTACCGCATCTTACAGGTAAAGATAACTACCTCAGATTTCAAAAATGGCTAGGGAAATCCGTTATGCCGGAAGAAGTATCAACTGATTTAGATTTAATCGTTAAATCAGGCGTTTGGTTCTGGTTAGATAAAGATTTAGCTAATTGCACTTCTGTTGAGAAAGCCACTCTTCTGGTAAACGGTGGAACAAACGGCTTAGAAGAGCGCTGTAAGCTCTATCGTGATTTAATGGTGAGCTAATATGGGTAAATACATCTTTGGCGCACTAGGCGCTTTACTGATTGCGTTATGTTTTATTTTAAGTCATCAAGTCAATGTTATTAATACGCTGAAAGCAGAAAACGCTGCTCAAGCTAAAACAATCGAATTGCAATCCGAATCAATAGCAAAACTTGAGGCTGATATTGCAGAAAATGAACGTCTAACGTTTGAAATCTCGAAAGAGGATAACAAAACAAGGGAACAAGCCAATGCGATTATTAAATCTATTCCAAAAGCTGATAAGCAAAGTGATGCGTTTAACGCCAATGCTCCTCTTAGCGTTATTGACTTCTTGCGCAAGTAAACCTCAAGTGGTCACTTGCCCTCGATTGCCGGTTGCTTATGTTGCACACTTAGATAAAACTCAATTCTTGGGTGAAACCTATGGCGACATCGCACAATATGCCGTTGTATTAAAGCGTGAGCGTGATATGTGCTTAAACCGCATCGACAAGATTCGTGAATGGCAAACTGAGAAATTAAGTAAATAGGGCTAATCAATGTTTTTTCCAAAATCAAAGAAGAAACTTCTTGAAGAGGGATTTACTCATCATTGCAAAGTATGGGGAATCCCGTGTTATATCGGGGACGCCCAAAGTGACGATCCACTCATCCAGACCGCTAACTTTATCCCTCAATGGGTATTGGATGTGGCGGACTCTATCTGTTTTACCATACTGAGCTATCAAAACAGAGATAACCCATACCACGAAAACGCATGGCCTATCTATATAGGTAAACCACTTTAACCAATCCATTGCCCGCTTAATTGCGGGCTTTTTTATATATCGTTTATGGCAAGAAAGAATTGGAACGCACTTCAAATAGAATACATCAAGTCTTATGCAAAGACTGGCGTATCAGTATCAGAATGGTGCAGAAAGAAAGGACTAAACTTTGCCACAGCTAAACGCTATATCAAAAAGCCTGAAACGGTCTTTGAAAACTGCGAAAGTGCGAATAAAACTACTAAATCAGAAGTTATTGAAAATAAAGAAGATTTAGATAAAAACTGCGAAACCAACTGCGAAAGTGCGAACAAAACTGCGAAAAGTGCGAATGTCGCAAATGAAACCGCGAAAAAAACTGCGAAAGTTTTAGAGGGGAGACCGATAATTCATGGCGGTTATGCGCGATTCTTCAAGGACAAATCTGCCTTTGATGTTGTCGTTGATTTTAGCCTTAAAGATGAAATCGACTTAATGCGCCAACGGGCTATTTCCTCCATTGAAAGCATTGAAAAGTTTACTGCTGATTTAGAACGATGCAAAACGGCAGAGGATAAAGAAATTGTCCATAAGCTCATTCATTCTGCTCAAAATGCACTAGACCGCGCTGTGGCTCGTATTGAGAGCTTAAACCATACTAACAATAATATTGCGCTTACGCTTGAAACGATTGAATTACGAAAAGCGCAAACAAAAGAAACCTTACTTAAAGCTGATAAATTGGCGCAAGAGCTTGGTGCAAAAGCGGCAAGTAAACACAAAGTCGAATATGCCATAGACTTCTACGATGACGAGGAAGAGAGCGATGAAGATTAATTATCGTGCCTCTGCTACATTTCGTAGAGTACACAAATCGAACGCATTAGTGAAAGCGATTCGCGGCCCGATTGGGAGTGGTAAATCAGTTGGGTGCGTAATGGAAATGTTCCGCATTTGCTTAAATCAAGAACCTAATTCTGATGGAGTTCGTCGTACTCGTTGGGCTTGTGTGCGAAACACTTATCCTGAATTAAAAGGAACGGTGATTAAGACCTTTCAAGCGTGGATTCCTGAAAGTATTTGTCCGATTAAATATGATAGTCCGATTTCTGGAATGATGAAAATTAATCATCCTGATGGTAAGACGACAGTAGAAGCGGAGTTTATGTTCCTTTCAATGGATAAACCAAAGGATGTAAAAAAATTAATGTCTTTGGAGCTGACGGGAATTTGGATTAATGAAGCGCAATTCTTACCAGTGATGTTGGTAACAGAAGCAGTAACTCGTACTGGTCGTTTTCCTGAAAAGCGAGTTTCGGAAGGGTTTGATGGTGCAACGTGGAACGGCATGATTATGGATACCAACTCGCCTGACGACGATCACTGGTGGCATACCTTTGAAATGGCACTCGATGAAGAAACAGGGGAAAGCCTTACGCCTAAGAATTGGGAGTTCTTTACGCAGCCAGGGGCGTTAATTGATATTACAGGCATTCCGTTTGAATCGTTATCTAATGAAGTTAAAGCTAATATCGAAAACGGCTTATATGTGGACTATCACGGACACCGATTTGTCGCCAATCCGTTAGCAGAAAACGTAGAAAACCATAAAAAAGGCTATGGCTACTGGTTCGATAACCTTCAAGGACAAACATTGAGCTGGATTAAATCTCGTATTTGTAACGAATTTGCGACCGTTCAAACAGGCAAACCCGTCTATATGGATCACTTCAACAAAGATTTACACGTCTCGAAAGACAAATTATTACCAATTAAAGGCTGGCCAACATTTATCGGTCTTGATTTTGGTTTAACGCCAGCTGCAATTATCGGTCAAGTCTCACCTATCGGTCAGTTACGTATTACTGATGAAGTTGTGGCGACAGGAATGGGGATTCAGCGATTCATTCAAGATCAGCTTTCGCCTTTAATTCGCTCCAAATATGCTGGTTGCGAGGTGGAAGTGATTGGCGATCCAGCTGGCGTTCAACGTGCGCAAACAGATGAAAAAACCTGTTTTCAAATTCTGTTAGAAAACGGATTCAATGCACGTCCAGCAGATACGAACAATACAACAGGACGATTAGAAGCGGTGCGCTGGTGGTTATCTCGTTTGGTTGGAAAAGGGCAACCTGCGATGATTATCAGCCCGCATTGTCGAGTTTTAATTAAAGGCTATGAAACAGGTTATGCCTATCGCCAGTTAAATATTAGCGGTGAAGAAAAATATACGGAAATGCCCGATAAAAATCGCTATTCACATCCACACGATGCAAACCAATATTTATGTTTAGGCGCTATGCCTGATTTATTCAAACAACAAATCATCAACGTTAAACCACACCAAGCTATCAGCTCAATCACAGGATATTAAAAATGGCAGAAGAACAATCCGCAATTCTAGAAGCTATCACAACTTTTGGGGCAGATCTAAAGGTCAAGCTATTAGAACATTTAAAACAACGCCAACCGATCGTGCAACGTTGGGTGAAAGATATGTATCAGTATCGCAACCAATATGAAGAAAGTATTAAAACAAATAAATCGAAAGTTTTTGTTGGCTACACTCGTGCGAAAACAGATTCGTGGACGGCGCAAATGACAGATATGCTTTTCCCTAGTGATGATAAAAACTACGGAATTAGCCCAACACCAATGCCAGAAATTGCGAATATTGCAAAACAGCCTGACACTGACGATCCGAATTTGCGCAATCAAATTTCCAACGCACGCGCCATTATGCAACAGGCCAAAGAAAGTGCGGAAGCGATGGAAAAGCTAATTGATGATCAGTTATTAGAGTGCGATTATGCGGCAGAAGCGCGTTTATGTTTACATTATGCAGCAGTGCTTGGCACGGGTATTTTACGTGCGCCTGTGGTGGATGTCGTGGAATCTAAAGCATGGAAACAAGATAGCCTAGGAAATTGGGTGGGAGAAATTGTTAATAAGACGATTCCCACTGCGCGTTTAGTTCTTCCGTGGGATTTTGTGCCAGATATGACCGCATCCACAATCAAAGATTGTCAATTTGTCTTTGAACGCAGTTACGTTACGAAAAAACAATTACAGGCTTTAGCTAAAAATCCATACTACTTGAAAGATAATGTGCTTGAGCTTTGCGAATTAGACGGCTCAGATACGAAAACAGCAAGCTCAGATATGGATGGTTATGTTGATACATTGAGAACATTATCAGGCTTAGAAACACAGAGCAAAGACAACCGCTATGAGCTATGGACTTATCATGGTGGCATTCCTTTAAGCGTGCTAGAGAGTGCAAATTCTCAATTAAGCGATGGCAATAAACTTGATATTCCTAACGATGAAGAATCAAAGGCAGCTAACCTTGAAATTGATGGCGTGATCGTGATGGCGGGCAACGGCAAGATTTTAAGCGTAAACCTCAATCCGTTAGATTCAGCCGAATATCCTTACTCAATCTACACTTGCGAGCCTGATGTATGTTGTGTATTTGGCTTTGGTATTCCTTACCTTTGCCGTGATGCACAAGAGATTTTAAATACTGCTTGGCGAGGCATGATTGATAACGGCGTTTTAGGTATCGGGCCACAAGCAGTCGTGAATAGCAGTGTATTAAGTCCAGTGGACGGCTCTTGGGAATTATCTCCATATAAACTATGGCGCACTACTGACCGAGCAACAGCCAACGCAACGATTGAGGCTCAAAGAGCCTTTGGAATCTTTGATATTAGCAGTCGTCAGCAAGAATTTGCCAATATCATTCAACTTTCAAAATCATTTATGGATGAAGAAAGTGGATTGCCAATGATTGCACAAGGCGAGCAAGGTCAGGTTACGCCAACGCTAGGCGGTATGTCTATGCTAATGAATGCCGCAAATGCAGTACGCCGCAGACAAGTGAAAGAGTGGGATGATGCAGTCACTAAACCATTAATTCGCCGATTCTATGAATACAACATGGCAATGAGCGATGATCCGAATATCAAAGGCGATATGCAGATTGTTGCTCGTGGTACATCAGCGCTATTGGTTAAAGAAACTCAAACAGCACAGATTATCGATATTTTCCAAAAGTTCGGTCAGCATCCGCAATTAATGTATGCCTTTGACTGGTACGATGGCGCTAAAACATTGATGCAATCAATGAGCATGGGAACGCAAACCATGCTTATCCCTCGTGATGAGTACGAACAAAAATTACAGGAAATGCAAGAATCTCAAGCATCACAACCGCAAGATCCTGAAATTCTAAAAGTACAGATGCAAATGCAGATTGCTCAACAAAAACAACAGCACGAAATGCAGTTAGAGCAAATGAAAATTCAAAGCCAAATTCAGATTGAGCAAATGAAAGTTCAAATCAAAGAGAAAGAGCTTGAAATTAAGATGCTCGAAGTGCAAATGACACAACAATCGCATCAAGCTCGCCTAGATTTAGACGAAAAACTAAGTACGGCAAAACTCACAACTGATTTACAACTTCAAACAGGCAAACAAGCAATAGATTTAGAGAAATTTAAAACAGAAGTGGCATTGAAGAATACGCCGCTCACTAATCCAGCCGGTAATTATGGATTAGACAAATAACAGGCCGCAACTTTAAAAGTGCGGTCTTTTTTTATCACTAAATTTTAAGGGCAAATATATATGAGTTTCTACCTTTCCAATAAAGACTACAAAGAAATGATCGGCATTATCAGTGGCGATACAGGTAGCAAGAAAGGAAATGGCGCATCAACCACTTACCTCGATAATGAATTAATGGCGGAAGAGCCTAAAAAACAACAGCAAGGCATTGTGGCTGATACCGTTGATGCGGTGCAAATGGGTGCATGGAAAGGCGTTAGTGATATTGCGCATGGCATTGGTGCTTTAACTGGTGCAGATTGGTTGCATGATGTTGGTGATTGGGCAGCTAAAGGCGCTGATGAAAATCTAGCCACAATGTCAGATGAAATGAAAGCAGCCTTAAATCAAAATGCGTTTGATGGCGAGGGGCAAGGTGTACGCAATTTGCGTTGGTGGGCGGGTAATCTTGGCTCGTTAATCGGTCAAAACCTTGATACTGCTTTAACGCTTGGTGCGGGTAAAGTTGCAACGATTGGTGCAAAACAAGCCGGTAAATTATTGCTTAAAAAAGAAGTTGCTGAAGAAGTTGGGAAAACAGCAGTGGAACAAGCTGCTAAACGTGGCATTCCGCAAAAATACTGGAACATGGTTGGTATTACAGCGACAATGTCAGCGATGTCAGGTGGTGGTCGTTACGGTCAAAAACGTGATGAAGTCATGGGCATGACTAATGAACAATTAGCTCAAATCCCACAATTTTCAGATGAATATTATTCTATTGCAGATAGCGATGAGGGCAAAGGTAAAAGCACAGACGAGCTTTACACAATGGCGAAAAAATCCTTTGCTGATAAAGTTGGTCGTGATGCAGCGCTCAATCCAACAGCTATTGCAACAGATTTAGTGACAAATGCAGTCAGCGGTCTTGGTGGTGGATTTTGGGGTTTAGGTTCGCCGGCTAAAACAATCAAAGGCGGTTTATTACAAGGTGCGGCAGTTGAGGGTGGTACTGAGGCTATTCAAGGCATTGGCGAGCAATACGCCTTAAATAAAGCGGATCAAAAATACTTCAATCCTGATAAAGATTTAACTGATGGTATGGCTGATAATGCTATCAATGGTGCAGTGCTTGGTGCAGTCTTTGGTTCGGCTATGGGTGGACTTGATACTCACACTGATAGAATCGCTTTTAATAATCAAAAGCGCACAATCTTAAATCATATCAATACCGGTAATGAGGCAGTTGATAGCCAATTAAGAAACTATGTTGATATGCTCAATCATGGTGCAACAGAATTAGGCGATTTAGTATCAGCCAGTCGAGTGCAAGCGCTCAATAATGCCGGTATCGCAACCGCTAAAGCACGACAAGCAGCAGAAGATGCACTTGCAGAGCAACAAGCGAAAGCAAAATTTGAATCAGACTTCTTTGATGAAGAACAACCACAACAAGAAAAAACCTCCACTTTCAAAGTCGATCCGAATTTAGAACGTGCGCTTGAATTGCATTCAATTCTTGGTCAATTCAGAAAAAACGATTTATCTCGTGCGAATGAATTTATTGATACGCCAACTATTTTTGCAGATGAACAAGCTCGAAAAGATTATGTGACCGGTCGTGCGTTTGATGAAGTGCGCAACATTGCTCAATCATACGGCATTGATCCGAAAGACGGTAAAGCTATGCGCCGTTGGTTAGAAGATTATGCAGAGAAAGCGAAAGAATACGCTAACGATGATCCACAAGCCGTTGCACCAGTAAGCAATTTACAATCAGCAGCTAACATTGCGCCTGAGTTCAGAAATGGCGTTGTAAGCGGCGCTAACGATGAGATTGATGTTGGCAATGGTAATTATCAACCTTTCCAATATGAAGTCGTAGATGCAAGCACGCTTGCGCCTACACAACAAAAAGATGAAAACCAATTCCGTGACCGTGACCGAGCATCAAGCCAAGCGCAAATTAATAACATTGCACGAAATTTAGATCCTCGCAAACTTGCCTCAAGCCCAACAATGGATGTGGGCGCACCGTTATTAGCCTTAGATGGTAAAACAATTATTGCCGGCAATGGTCGTACAATGGCCCTTCGCCAAGCCTATCAAGAAGGCGGTGCAGAAGGTTATCGACAATTCTTAAAAGATAATGCCGATCGTTTTGGTGTTGATTCAGCTGAATTAGATGCCGTGGAAAACCCTGTGCTTGTTCGCCGCTTAACTTCGCCAGTAGATATTGCACAAGTCGCAATTAATTCCAACGAGCAAGGTGGAATGCGTATGTCTGAATTGGAGCAAGCGAAAGTAGATGCTCGCCGCTTGCCAAGTATGGATTCTTTTGTTGCCGATGAACACAGTGAAATTAATTCTACTGACAATCAGCAATTCATTCGTCAATTTATTCAAAATCAGCCAGAAAACCTCCGAAATGAATTATTAGACAGTAAAGGTAATTTGAGCCAAACAGGCGTTCAACGTATTCGTAATGCAATGCTTTATCAAGCCTATGGCGATAGTCAAACATTATCAAGATTGATTGAGAACACTGACCAAGGGGCTAAAAACGTACTTAATGCCTTAACCGCACTTGCACCTAAAGTAGCTCAA
This sequence comes from Haemophilus parainfluenzae, assembly GCA_018381425.1. Lineage (GTDB taxonomy): Bacteria > Pseudomonadota > Gammaproteobacteria > Enterobacterales > Pasteurellaceae > Haemophilus_D > Haemophilus_D parainfluenzae_O. The sequence continues at coordinate 18,999 of JAGZRY010000003.1, read as the reverse complement.
ACTCAGCAAGATATTAATTCAGGCGTGCTTTCTGATGTCAGCATTTCCAACGACATTATTCAAGCGGTAGAAAAATACAATCAACTCAATGCGCAAGGTTACAAAATCAATGATTATCTTGCTCAGGATGATTTTGTGGGTGATTTATCGCCGGAAGCAAGAGAAATCTTAACCATCTTTGATGAAAATCGCCGTAGTGGAAAGCGTATTGCGCAAGTGTTAGGTGCATATTTCGAGCAGGCTCAAACACAAGGCAATCTATCACAAGCCAGTATGTTTGGTGATATGGCATTCGATAAATTAGGCTCATTGCAGCAAGCGAAGAATGTTGATGAAGATATTCGATTAAGTCTGAATGAATCGGCTGATTCTGATTTTGCGAAAGCGGTGGATGATGTAGCCAATGGCAAGTTTTCATCGCAAATTATTGATGTTGGCACAACTCCTAGCGTATTGAAGATGCTGGGTCTTCCTGATGCTAATGTGGTGATCAGTGGTGCAGTATTGAAAAAGGTAATGTTAGGAAAACATAATGTTACACCTGATACATTAAAACAGCTACCAAAACAAATTAATGATCCTGTAGCAGTAATGAAATCAAGCACACAGCAAAATGGTTATGTGGTTTTAACAGAGTTAATGGAAAATGTGAATGGAATCAACAAGCCTGTTGTTTCAGCCTTGCATTTAAAGCAGACTTCACAAGGAATTGAATTAATTAATATTGCTAGTGTATATGGACGAAATAATTCGCAAATTCAACGCGGATTAGAAAATGACTTGCTTTATTGGAATAAGAAAAAAGGAGCCAATTTCTTAGATAATCTTACGCTTCAATTGCGATCACCATTATCAGAAACTAACTCCATAAAAAGTTATCAATTTGCTAGGACTGCTGGGCTTCAATTGCCATCGTCGCTCACTAGCGTAGATAACCTTTCTGTGCCTAATATTAAGACCGAAGCCGATTTAAGTCAATATCAAAGCGCAAAAAACAATCAAGAACCTTCCATTGGTCCTGAAGTTCAACGTGTGCAAGCGATAATCAATAAAACTTTTGGTAAAGCCACACACCATATCGAAGTGACCACCTTTGCTAACCCGCCAAAAGACGTGAAGAATTTAATTACTTCTGACGTGGAGGGGTGGTTCAATCCAAAAACAGGCAAAATCACTATTGTCGCCGACAGCATTAAAGCGACAAAAACCATGACCAAAGACGAACGCTTACAGTTCGTTGCATGGCATGAAATGGCTCACCGAGGAATCAATGTTGGCTACAAAGGCACTTATGACAACCTTATGACTGAAGTCGGCAAGAATAAAGCTGTGAGCCAAATTGCCGATGCCATCCAGGCGCAACGCAAAAACACAGATGACTTAGCCGCAACCAATCGAACTGTGGCGATTGAAGAGGCTATTGCAGAAATGATGGCCGCACACGAAACAGGCAAATGGAATGAGCTTGAAAGTCGTTATGGCGTGGAGATTAAGAAAGGTCAAAGACAATCAACAAAATCATGGTTGGCAATGACCGCACAAAAAATCAAAGACTTCTTGTCAAAATTCTTTGGGGTAGAACGAGCAACGCAGTTTTCTGATGAGGATGTATTGAATCTTGTTGCACGTATCAAACAAAGTGCGGTGAAAACTGAACAAGTTTCATCAAATAACGATATTCGCTTTAGCTTAAATGAAAATGTGGATTCGGATTTTGCGAAAGCGGTGGATGATGTTTTTAATTCTTCTGAAACTCGTTTTGATAATAACCGTTGGATCGAACTAGGTACAACACCAGAAGCATTAATTCAATCGGGCATTACTGATGAGCCAATGTATATCAACTTTGCGAAGATTGGAAAAATCAAAAATGATCACCCTGAAATGACGGCTGATGTATTAAAACAGATTCCAAAAGAATTGAATAATCCAGTCGCAGTATTTAAAAATACGAAAGGAAAATCCAATTCTTATGTTGTTTTAACGGAGTTAGCAGTTAAAGGAAATGAGAGAGTCATTGCAGCATTACACGCAGACCAAGAAATAAATGGTTTAGTTTTCCATAAATTAGCTATTGCTTATGGGAAAGATAGTACTCGCGCTTATTTAGAGAATATGATTGAAAAATCCGATGTTCGATTTGTAGATAAGAAAAAAGCAGGTCGTATCAACTCTAAGCTCCAATTGCTGGCAGATGATACGTTAAACCTGCTTTTCAATAAAGCCAGTGTAGTGAAAGAAGAAAGTCGTGTCAATAGTGAGAACGATGATATTCGTTTTAGTCGGAAAAAACTTTCTGAATCAGATGAGCGCTATCTAGAGTTAGCAAATAAATATAAGAATGGCGATTCAAGTGTTGAGAGTGAATTGAGAAGTTTGGTGAATAACAGAGCGCAAGAAAAAGGATTCGGTAAGCCTGACTACAGAATGGAACATAGCGCACCTAACAGCAAAGATGAAATTTCGCAAAGTATCGATAATTTAAAAGGATTATATCCTGACGATTTATATTCTTCTAAAGGGTATCAATACTACGGAACAGGCTATGATGCTATGGATAGAAAAGCTTGGGATATTTTAAAAAGAATTAAAGGCAAGCCTGATGATACAGTCACAATCTATAGAGCTTATCCCAAAGGAACTGGGGGGACAATTACCAATGGAGACTGGGTTACTATCGTTCGTGATTATGCAGTAGAACATGGTGAGGCTAATCTCGGTGGCAATTATCAAATTGTTAGTAAGGATGTGAAAGCAAGTGAAGTATTTACTAATGCAGATTCTTTACTTGAGCAAGGGTATGACAACGGATTATCAGAAGTTGTAAATGATAAGAAAAAAATCAAACTTGACGAATTAATTACTTATGATGACGATGGAGAAATCATTCCATTATCAAAACGATTCAATGCTCGTAAAAATGATATTCGTTTCTCCCGCGCCAACACAGCTCAATCTGCCCTTGATCTTTCTCAGACGGCCAAAGCCGAAAGCGAGCCAAGTCTTTGGGATGATTTAAAAACGAAAGACTATTCAAGCTTTAAAGAACGTTTCAATCGTGCGGTGGGCAAAGTGGATGAATGGCTGGCTGATAGCCTTCGCCCGGTGAATGACTGGATTGATGCTATGCACCTTGAAGACCAAACAGGGAACACGAGTAGTCGAGACCACGAGAAACGCCGATTGAAAGATGCCATGTACACCGCCAAAGGGAAACGTGACGCAATGAATTCAGAATTGGAACAAGCGTATTTAAAGCCTATTCTATCTAAGATCGCAGCGCTATCCAAAGAAACCAAAAAAAGCAATCATTACATTGATGAATTAACAATGAAAAGAATGGTTGGTAACTGGATCTCAGCTCGCTATTCCATTGAGAAAAACATTGATTTACTCAATCGTGATGAAAAAGTCATGCGTGATACAAAACGCTTATTGGATAACGCTAAACAAAACGGTACAAGTGCAGAAGTGCGCCGCTTAAATGAGGCTTATCTAAAAGCGAAAGAGCAATACGATAACCGCAAGGCTGATATTTACAACACGGATTACAAAAACAAAGGCAATCGCTTTAAAGTTGGGGTTGCTGGCGGTTGGTCAATTCCTGAGGCTGAATTGATTATGAGTAATACAGAAAAACATATCAGCCGCTCTAATTTAGAATATGTAGCCGATCTCGTTTACGATCTTAATCAAGCAAGATTGGATGTTGATCGTGCAAGTGGTCGATATACTGAGGCTGAGTATCAAGAATACAAAGCTAATCGCCATTATGTGCCTTTAACTGGTGATCCTAATGCCGATGCAGATGTTGATATTATCTCAGGCGCTGGCTCTAATGCACTCAACATTGCTCGAGATAAAACATTGAAAGGCCGTACAAGTTCTGAGGCTGAAGATGCGATTGATGCTGTTTGGAAGTCAATCGGTAAATCCACCACCTATGCCGGCTTTGCTGAGTTTAAATCTAAAATCGATGACTTGTTTGAAACAGAAGTGACTTTATTGAAAGATAAAGGCTATTCTGATGCTGAGGCAAGAGAACAAGCAACCGCAAATTTAGGTATTAGCAAACGTAAAATGCAAGGCTTAACACGCTCAAGCGACAACGTGCTTATCCGTAAAGAGGGCAGTGATTATTATGAGTATGAATTGCCAACTCAAGTAATGGAATCGTTGCGTAATGACAACGTTGAACACGCCAATGCTTTCTTGAAAGTAATTTCTAAACCGATAGGATGGTATGCTCGAGGCGTTACTCAATGGACTGTTACGTTTGCGCCAATGAATATGATGCGTGATACTTGGGAAAAATCAGAATTTATCCGAGTGCAAAAACTTTACGATAAAAATAATCGCCTGGTTGATAGCAAAACAATGGATAAAATCGGTCGTGATACCATTAAAAACGCTTTTACCGACAAGGAAGTATGGCAAGCAACAAAACGCCTTGGATTTGGTCAAGAATTGCGTGATAGTGTTCCAGCAGAGCGAATGTTAAAACAACTTCTAAAAGAGGGGGGAGTATCAAACTATGGTACTTATCTTGATAAATCAGAAGTTGATTTAGTTAAGAAATTGCGCAAGGAAAATAATCCACTCGCCGGCAAACTTGAGAAAGTTGGCAAAGTGTTTGAGGGTTATAATAAGATGTTTGATACAGTATCAGCGTTAGCATCCTATAAAGCTTTAGTGGAAAATGGCATTGATTCAAAACAAGCGGCGGCGACAACGCTCGAATTAACCAACTTCCGAAAAACTGGCTCAAAAATGCGTGGCATTAAAGCGTTGTATATGTTCTCACAACCAACAGTAATGGGTGCGGCCAACTTAATGCGTTACCTATCCACTCGTAAAGGACAAATCCGCTTTGCTGCATACATGGTAGCAATGACTTCACTTTACACTGTGTTGCGCTCAATGGACGATGAGGACGAGGGCGGCAATAAAATGGATCAGCTTGGCGACATCACTCGCTATATCCCGATTCCACTTGGCGGGGGTAAATACTTCAAAATTCCGGTTGGTTTTGGTATGGCGCAAATGGCGTGGAATTTTGCAACAAACCTTGTGAAAGGTGCGGTTGGCGATATTTCATTTACTGAGGCTGGAACAAATATGTTTGTGCATTCATTGAAAACATTTTCGCCAGTATCTCCATCTGAAATTTCAGCAGCGAAATATCCGATGACTAAGGCAGCATTAACATTTACGCCAACAATTTTGCAACCATTAATGCAAAATGTTTTAAACCGTTCTGCTTTTGGTAATCAAATTACAACCAATTATGTAAGAGATGATAAATTAAAAGCCGAGCAATCTAAGGCAACAACCGCTCAAGAATGGGAAGATATTGCTCTTTACCTCAACGATTCACTAGGTATTGATATGTACCCTGAACAAATTAAAAACTTGTTTGATGGATATGGTTCAATACTTGGTAGTTTTAAAGAGTTAGGAACGGTATTTATCGAAAATCCTAATCGTGAAAAATTAGGCCGCAAAACTCGCACGCCATTCCTAAATCAATTCATTGGTACAACAAATGAGTTCGCTATTCAAAGCCGATACTATGAGGCAAGCGATGAGGCAAAAAGCGTTTATGCCGAATACAAATCTCGTAAAGAGCGCAATGAGCTTGGTGATTGGTTAGATGCTGACAAGATGAAATTAATCAAATTCCATGAGGAAGAAAAAAACATCATCAAGTCTGCGCAAAGTGAAAAAGCGAAACTCACTCGTGCGTTACGTTCTGGAAACATTAGTGCGGTAGCCTATGAAAACGGAATAAAACGTTACAATAAAGAGATGAGTGCGGTACAAGCTAAATTATTGCGTAAATATCGACAAATGGAGGGATTAAACACACACTAATCCATTGACATTTAAAAATATTTGCAGTAAAATTCAACAAAATAGCCGAATTGTAGAAATGCAATTCGGTTTTTTATTGGAGATTTTATGCAGAAATTGATTTTATCAAGTTCAACAGACAGAAATTCTCTAATCTCCTACCTGAATAAACGGATCGATGAGTATTGTCAGGATTTATGCGCTGAGGGATTAACACCTCAGCAATACAATATTCTAAGAGGTCAGATTAAAGAATTAAGAAGTTTAGTATCAGATCTAAACAGTTAAATGCAAGCCCGCTCAATGAGTGGGCTTTTTTGTTATCAACGAATTATCACAAGCCGCTATATGCCGCTTAATGAGGTAATAAATGGAAAATCAAGACACCACAGAATTTAATGCTGATGCCGCTTTCGATGAGGCCGCTAATCAACTTGAATCAGGTGGACTAACTGCTGAAGTTAAACCGTCAGTCGCAGATGAAACCGACCAGCCAGCGCCCGATCAACGCATGGAAAATACCACTCAAGAAAATATCCCGCAACAGCCGGATGAAAAAGAGGAAGTATTGCCTGAATGGTTATCTGATGCCACAGATGAAGTGAAAGATCATTTCCGTTTGATGAAAGCAGAAAAAGAGAGATACGAACACATGGCTAAATCTCAACGTGGTCGTGTTGGCGCTCTCTCTAAGAAATATCAACAGGCTAAGGCAGCGTTAGAACAGCTCGAGCAAAGTCAAACTACCTTTGATGGTGAGTTAGATAATTTGCGTGCGGACTATCCTGAAGTTGCTGATGTATTATCCCGCATTCTCGCCGGACAAAATCAACGCCTTAATGATATTTCAGCGCCGATTGCTCAGATGGTCGATGCAAATATGCAAGATTTTGCGCAGCAACAACTTGATAGCTCAATTTCATTAGTGACTCAAGTCGTTCCTGATGCAAACGACATTTTAGGCGATCCAATGTTCCATAGATGGGTAGATAATCAACCAAAAGGCATCAAGGCATTGTTTAAATCAGACGATCCGCAAGATGCTATCTACTTACTCAATGAATACAAAAAGACCGCCGCATCAATCTCAGAGCAACGGAATAAACGTTCTCAGCAACTTTCAGCATTGTCACTTCCTACCGGTCGCACAAGTCCAAAAGGGGGCAATGAAGTTGATGAAGAATCGTTGTTCAATCAATTCGCTGCTGAATTTGCTAAACAGCGATAAATAAGTTAGTTCATTTGAGGAAAATTTATCATGGCTACAACTAAATATACCGATAGCGACATTTCTCCACGCACAAAAGTTTATGCTGAGGCTAAAATGTTAGCTCACGCAGAACCAATCCTTGTTTTGAATAAACTTGGTCAAACTAAACCAGTTCCACAAAACAAATCTCAAACCATTAAATTCCGCCGTCCAAAACCATTTGCACCGGCAACAACTCCATTAACTGAGGGCGTTCGTCCGGAATCTCAAAAAATGGCGTATGAAGATGTGGAAGTTGCATTAAAACAATACGGCTCTTGGGTTGAAATCACCGATGTGATTCAAGACACCCATGAAGATCAAGTGTTAAGTGACACCACAATGCTTTCAGGTGAGCAAGCGGCTGAAACAACCGAGCTTTTAGCTTGGGGCGCAATTAGTGGAGGTACAAACGTTATTTTCGCTAACGGCACTTCTTCCAACGATGTAAATACTGCGGTTAAATTAGAGCATATTCGTGCAGCAGTGCGTAAATTACAACGCAATCGTGCGAAGAAAAAAACATCTATCCTTGATGGCTCAATCAAATACGGTACTAAACCGATTGAGGCTGCATACATTGCGGTATGTCATACTGACTTAGAGGCTGATATTCGCAGCTTACCTGGATTCACTCCAGTTGCAGAATACGGCTCTCGTCAGCCTATTGTTCCGCAAGAGTTCGGCACAATCGAAAATGTGCGCTTTATTACATCGCCTTTATTCGCACCTGAAATCAACAAAGGCGGCACTCCAACAGCAAACAAAGTATTATCTACTGCTGGCTCTAAAGCGGACGTGTATAAAATCGCCGTATTCGGTCAAGATGCTTATGCAACTTGCCCATTAAAAGGTAAAGATGCTGCACAAATTTTAGTTCGCAATCCTGGTAAAGCTGAGAAAGGCGATGAATTAGGTCAAACCGGCTCAGTTGGTTGGAAAACTTGGTGGGCGGGTAAAATCCTAAACGATGCTTGGTTAGTTCGTGTAGAAGTGGCTGCATCATCACTTTAGTTTTAATTCGTAAATCAAAAGCCCTCCTTGTGAGGGCTTTATTTTTTTAGTGAGGACAACAATGGCTTATCCATTTATTGATTTAAAAAAAGCAACAAAAGAAGAATTAGTTGCTCATTTGCGTGATTATTGTGGCGTTGAAAAAGACGGCAAAAAAGAAGAGCTAGTTCAAGCAATTCTTGATTTTGAATCAGCAAATGGCATTTTACGCCCTGATGCGGAAGTGCAATTACAACCGCAAGCATCACAAGAAACACAAGAAACGCAAGGAGACATTCCATTGTTAGCGCATAAGCGTGTGCGAATTATTATTGCACCAAGCGAAACAGATAATAGTGATGTTTATGTCAGTATCGGCGATTGGGATGCGTTAATTAAACGTGGTGAAGAAGTATCTATTCCTGAACCAGCATATCAGCTATTGGCTAAATCAGGTGAAATCCGCTTTACACAAAACAAAGACGGTACATTGGACGAATACTTTGCGCCTCGATTCTCAATTACAGTATTAGGTGATGAATAATGAATTATCTTCAACTTGCTCAACGGTTACGCCGTGAAATGAATGATACAGGTGATGGCCCATTTGGCGTAGCCAATCAGAAAGGTCGTAGTCTAGAGTATGTTGATGCAGTTCGTGAATCGTGGCTAGATATCCAATCTTTGCGTGATTGGAGTGAGGATTTTTGGGGTGATGGATTCTCTTCTAAAAATCCTCAAGTTCTTGAAGAATCTGCTGATACTCCTTTCATTCCTGAAAAATTCCATGTTGCTATTGTGTATTATGCAATGCAAGGCAAAGCCTTATCGCAAAATGCTCAAGAGTTAATTTTGCGTGGACAAAACGAATGGGATAAATATTTACACTTACTTTGCACTCAATTCTTACCAACTCCATCATTAGGCAAATAAATGGCACAGTTACCGAGAAATCAATCACAGTTTATCGCTATTAGCGGTGGGATGGATCTATCTACTCCTCCAATCGCAAAGGCTAGTAGTGATGCGGTTAGCACGCTAAATGTGCAGCCTATTTATGGCGGTGGATTTTCTAGAATTGAGGGATATGAATGTTTGGATGGTAAAACAGTTCCATCTCAAATGACTTATGCCGTGTTGCACGTTGGAAATATCGCCAATAAAGAGCAGTTCCACAATAAGGCATTTACTCATAGCGGTAAACAATACCGCATTATTGATGTGCTAGATGATGCCTTTATTGTTGCATTTTTAAAGCCAGCAACCATGACTAACGGAACAAATTTTTCTGTTAGTGGCGTTAGCTTTACTGCAAGTTATGTGAACAGTTCTATTGATGGTGATTTTGCTGATGATTTAGCTTATCGGGGGAAAGCATTTCAGTTAGGCGTTGATGCTGTATTTCCAGTTCCAGGAACAGGAAATATTCGTGGCGTTGTAGAGTTGGATAATAAGCTGATTGCTTTTCGTGATGATGGAGATAGATGCGGCGCATTTATCAGTTCTGATAATAGTTGGACGGTTGCTCAAGCAACGTATATTGCCAAGTTAAAAAACTTAGTTAAGCCTGAAAATCTATTGGATAACTCAGACTTCACATCGGGCAATGTTAGAGGTGTGATTCATTCGGTATCTTTAGCGCCTGATAGTAAATCGGGGTATATTGTCTTGTCACAATCTGTTTTAGCTAATCAACCATTACAGGTAAATAGCACAACCGTTGCGACAATAGAAAAATGTGACAGGGTTTCGCTAACTAAAGGAAAAAACTGGCAATTTATCTATCACAATTTCTATGGCGGTGCTAATACGCATTATGCCTATGGGTGCAATGGCGAGCAGATTATTGAGGTTCGTCCGAACGGGATTATCATTCCAATTCTAGTGAATAATGATAGTCCGCAATATATTTGTGCGCACAGAAATCATTTATTTGCATCATTCGCTGGCGGTCAATTAGGGCATTCATTAGTCGGACATCCTAACCGTTGGGCGGTATTGTTAGGCTCAGAACAATTCGGTTTAGGGGATGAAATAACCGCATTATCATCCACCACCGGCGGCGTTTTAATTATCGGTTGTCAAAATAAAACATCAGGTCTTTATGGTTCAGGCCGTGAAGATTGGGTGCTAAAAGACATCTCGCCAGTTGGCATAAATCCGAATACGTTGCAAACATCATTCATGCCTATTGCAATTACAAAAAACGGCATCACTAGAATAGATCAAACTGAGCAATTCGGTGACTTTAGATTAAGTGAAATGGATGCAAACCGTAAACTTGCCTTTGATAAACAGCCATACAACATTGTCTATTCATCCACTAAAGCTAAATCAAACCAAGTTAGATTCTATTCAACTGAGGGGCGGCACTTATGCGTAATGGTGCAACCTGATGGCACAACGAGAAGTACATCTTTTATTTACCCTGAGCCGTTACAAGGACTTTGGCAATCGCCTAATCAAGTTTACATTACTTTTAGCGATGGGAAAGTTTATCGCCAATCTGACAAATGCTATTCATTTTCAGGTAAAAGCATAGATTGGACTGTAAAAATGGCATTCAACCATTGCGGTTCGCCAACATTAATCAAGAGCTGGCATAGTGCTGAATTGCAAGCGACAACCGATGGAAAATCAAAAATAAGTTTCCGTTTCGATCTTGATTACAATTCAAACTACCATTCAGCCGCACTAAGTAAAGATTTAGAAATTGCCGGTGGCGGCGGTCGTTGGAATGATTCTCTTTGGAATGATTTTCTTTGGTCGGCTGAAGATTATTCAACGCCTACACTTCAATTATCAGGGTATAGCCGAAATATTGCCTTATCATTTGCTGGCTCATCAATCTACTCTCCACAATTTGAAATTAGTGGACTTATCTTAAACTATATTACCCGGAGAAATTATCGTGTCTAATAAAAGTTGGTATAACCGCAAACATCAATTTACTCCATACACAAAAGCGGATGGGCAAGCCGTATCTGATGAATTTGATGCAATTCAAACGAGTTTTGAGCGCATTCCTGAAATGCGAGATGATGGGAAAGGGTTTAAAGACAGTCCATTAATCCCTGAGCCAACCGATCCGATGCACCCCGTTCCTCTCAAAATGCTCACTGAAACAGAAAAGAGCGTTAATAATGCGAGAGATGATGTAACGGATAAAGCTCAACAAGTCGCTCAAAATACTCAATCTGTTGCTGCAAATACTTTGATCGCAACTCAAAAATCCGATACGGCAACACAAGCGGCAGCATCCGCACAAAGTAGCCAACAAGCGGCTGGAAATTATGAAAACATGGCTCATAAATGGGCTGCTAATCCCGTTAATGAAATAGTACAAGGCGATCAATATTCAGCTTATCACTATGCAACCAAAGCAGCGCAATCCGAAACAACTGCATCATCAGCCGCAATTAAATCAAAAAACAACGCCGACATAGCCACAAGTAAAGCTGAAGAGGCAGTGCAAGCGGCTAAAAAAGCTAAAAGCATAGCAGATGGCGAAGTAGAATATGAGAAAATCTTGAACGTTCCAAACGCTGGCACTCAAACTAAAGGTATAATCCAACTCACCAACGATACAGGGCTTGAAAGTGAATCTCTTGCACTCACCGCAAAAGCGGGGAAAAAACTCGCGCAACTGATTGCGACGGTGCAGCTTGCGTTAAATAACTATATCCCTCTTAACAAACGATCATCCGCAGTCAATAGCAGCGATGAAAATAATGTAGCAACATCAAAAGCGGTTAAAACGGCTTATGATAAAGGCGTGGATGCGAAAAATGCGGCAGATAATGCTCAACGAGCGGCAGATAATGCCAACAACAACGCCAACACCCGTGTCGCTAAATCAGGCGATACAATGACGGGCAATCTCACCGTGCCAAATCTTATCGTCAATGACCCAACAAATAATAACAACTTTGTGCAAATCGGTGATGATACGAAGTTAATTGATGTTGACATGGGGCAGACCGTTGGATTGCAAACAACAGGCAATGCAAATGATGCCTACATTGCCTATGGAGCAACCAAAAAACGATTTGGCTTTGATGGAGCAAATTTTTCAGCCGAGAGTGGTCTTGGTGCTCAATGGTTTGGGAGTCAAAAACGAGGCGAAGGAGCCTACATTCAACAATGGCAAACAGAGGCACCTTATCATGTCAATGCGGGTAATGCTAATGGCTCAAATACATATTTTCCATATTTAAAAGGTAAGGTATTAAATGGGGATGGATGGGGGTCTGCATTTTCATTTGGATACACTACGCCTGGTGCAAGAAATCAGTTTGGTGCTGGGATTATCCATCTCATTGAGGACAATGGTAGAGAAAAATGGTGGGAGTTTGCACACAACGGAAACTTTAGATCTGCAGCTGATGTGGTAACAGGCTCAGGTAAGAGCTTAAATAATACCCACCAACAATCTTATGATTATGTTCAAGCCACAAGCTCTGGGAACTACGGTGGTTTAAGTATTCTCAAACCAGATGGTAAATCCATGAGATTTGAGCGTGAAGGCAATGCATTTAAGTTTTGGAATCAGGATATGTATAGCATTTTGATGCCAGAGCGAGGCGGTACTGTTGCTCTAACATCTGATGTTGTTTCTGATATTCGTTTAGGGGCGTTGGTAACAATGAATCTCGATCATGAATTTGATTCGTATGGCTCTGGTTATGTTTTAACTGGATTTAGAAAAATTAGCAGTCGATTCAATAATTTGGCGGGCGTTTTCAGACCAATTCAAAAAAACGTAAACGGACAATGGATTACAGTCTATAATGCTTAAAGGATATACATAATGCAATACATTAAGAAATTCACTCCTTACAATCCTGATGTTAAACCTTTCGGGGAAAGTGCGATTTATCTTAAAGATGAAAATGGGCTAGATTGGTATGAATCACAAGCTCAATTCTTAGCAAATACGCTTAAAGTGATGTTTGATGATAATGGGTTAATTATTTCCAGTTCTCGTGATGTATCATCACTTTTCCCGCTTGATTGTGGTGTGCTTGAGATTGACACAAAAGAGGATAGTTTAAATGGCTTATACGTTATCAATGGGAAATTTGTAAACACTCCTAAGCCAAGCGAATTTCATGAATGGAATGGGGTTGAATGGTTTATCCCAGCAGAGAAAAAAGCTGAATTAATCAGAAAGCAAAAAGATGATATTCGAGCAGAGATAAATGCAAAACGTGATGCGTGCGTAAATGGCGGTGTATTTGTGCCATCAATTAATAAATGGGTTGATACGGACGATAAAGGCCGCAGCACGTTGGTTGAGATTAAGGCTGATTTTGACTTAAACGGCAAGGATAATACCTATACATTAATTTGTGCGGATAACACTGCTCAAGTGATTCATTTTGAGGAATTTAAGGCAGTATGGAACGCTGCAAAAACACTCAAAGAGAAAATGTATGAAAATGCCTATATGCACAAACTGCTATTAGAGCAATCAGCCAATCCGAAAGATTATAACTGGTCATCCGGCTGGTCGAAAACGTATCAAGAGCATTTGGAGGGTAAATAATGGTTAGTGAAGAGAAAGTAAAAAAATGGTTTTACCATGTCATTATTGCAATCGATCAGTTGTTTAACGCTATCACTGGTGGCGCTGCTGATGAAACATTGTCAAGCCGAGCTTACAGAGGTGCAGTATTATCGGAGCATCCTCGCAAACGATGGCGTGTGATCCATATCTTGATCAATGCGGTATTTTTGACCGTAATCACTGCAAGGAATCATACTTCAGTGAAGTTTACCGCCGACAATATACCGATGATTTTAAACAAGAGGCCGCTAAATAGCGGCTTTTCTTTTTAGGAGAATATATGTCAATTCTAGGCACTATGAGCGATGCTTTAAATAAAAAGCAGCCACAAGCTCCAATAGTTTCGCAAACTCCAGGAAAGGATAATTCTGGCACAATGGCTGGCAATGTTGCAAACATCTTAAATAGCAATTCTTTGCTGATGAGTAGTGCGGCGGCAAAAGGCGAGCGAATTGCTGCTAATCGTGGTTTGCAAAATTCAACACTTGGCGCAGAGGCAGCGCAAAGAGCTATGCTTGATGCCGCAATGCCAATCGCAAGCCAAGATACTCAAAATGCTTTTACTGAAAAGCAAACTCGATTACAAGCTGATTTGAATTATCAAAATCAAAGCCGTTTAAATCAAGCACAAAATCAATTCGCCGCATCACAAGCGGAATTGGATCGTGGTCATCAGCGTGGAATGGCTCAGTTGCAATCTGATTTAAATTACAGCAATCAAAGCCGCTTGAATCAAGCGCAAAATCAATTTGCGGCAGCTCAAGCAGAGCTTGACCGTGGTCATCAACGCAATTTAGCGCAATTACAATCAGACTTGAATTACAACAATCAAAGTCGATTGAATCAAGCGCAAAATCAATTTACCGCATCACAAACAGCGTTAGACAGAAGTCATCAACGTGATTTAGCCAACTTAAATCATGCAAACGAGATGAAAAATCTCAACGCACAAGTAGCAGCAAATACTATTGGCAAATCTATTGATTTTACAATGCAGATCACTAACAACTTTGATGCGCAGATTGCCACTATCCTGAATAATTCGAATATGAAAGCTGAGGATAAAACTAAGGCTATTGAGCAGCTAAAAGCAAGTCGAGATTCAGAAATTCAATTTATGAGTAAGTTTATGCAAGGAATTCCGACAACTAGACAAAATTGGTCGTCTTTTCCGAGTTTAGGCGTTCCGTCAATTCAAATTTAGTTAAGAGGAGAAAGGTTATGGCTTTTTGGGATAGCGCGTGGAGCGCAATTACGGGTGCATTAGATGTGGCTGGGGAAAATGGCGCGAAATCAAACGGATGGCTAACAAATGTAGGTAATGCGTTAGGAACCGCAACAGATTGGATGGACAAGCATAAAGAAGCAAGCAATATTATCGGTAATGTTATTGCTGGTGCTGGTGGTTACTTTGCACAAAAACAATCTGGTAAAGATTTGATCAATCAGCAACGTGAGTTATTAAATCTGCAAGATCAGATGAAATCAAAATATTCAGCAGTACCAGATGCGGATTGGTCGTATAAAAGTTTGACAGTAGATGATTCTCCTGGATTGGCAAATGGCGGTATTTTGACTGAAATGAAGAAACGTTCTGAAACCAAAGGGGCTAACAATGGCAGAGTTGCATGATAGTTTTGGTGAATCAATGGAAAAAGCTGGCTATGAGCGAGCTAGTGATTCTGATTCATCCTTTTCCGGTGGCGGTGGTTGGCGAGAAGATAACAGTAGTGATAGTTATCGTAGTACGTCAGATAGATGGAATGACCACAAATCTAGATATGGAAAAGACAAAGTCTATACTGATGCATTTAATGAGCGAAGAAATAACTCTAGTTGGAGTGGTGGTTATAGTGCAATTAGCCGAACAATTGGTGAAAAATATCATTCGCTCGCTAACGGTCAAATGAGTGCCGCCGCTCCAGAAAAAGATCAGAAAACACTCACTGGCGGTTTATTTGGAAAAAGTTATTCCAATGCGCCTTATTCTGCCAGAGAAGATTGGGATAATGTTGGATTCTTCACCTCAGATGAACGATTGAGAGATATTGCGCATCATAATGCGATGGAAGATAAGACAAAAAAATACGCTGGTGACACAGTCGGAAATGTTGTTTCAACGCTTATGGGAGTTGCTGGTGAACCAGTATCTAAAGGTGCGGCAATTACACAAGGAATCACTCAACTTGGCGTTTCCAAAGCTGGAACAATTGCAGACAAATTCAAAGATAAGGAAAAAATCCTTGAAAAAATGACCCCTTCTCAACGCCAAGCCTATCGCTCAAATTACCACGCGGCTCAGAATTTTTATGATGAAGATATGGATTCATTTGGCTCTCGATTTGCTGGCGGATTGGCGACAGCGGCAGGAGTTATTGGTTACGCTGCCAATCCAGCCCTTGGTAGTTTTGTTGGTACTGGAGCTAAAACAATAGTAGATGACTTGCGACATAACCATGCCCTTGAACATTCTGCTGAAAAGTTAAACTCTCCAGCTTTAAAAGGGGAAATTGCTAATAGAAAAGATGCGATAGCTCGTGCATCGAAAGAGGATAGAGAGCGAAGAGCAATGGATGGCAGTAATGAGCCGTATAAGCCTGGAATCCTAGGCTCAATGCAACAACGTCTCAATCCAATAAAAACGGAAAATGAGGATTACAACGAAATTCCTCAGCTCATCAACTTATGGAACAACATTTCAATTCGATAGAAGGACAAATTCATGGGTATTTTAGATTCAATGACACAACAATCACAACCACAGACAACAGAACAAAGTGCGGTCGAAAATCCACAGGGTTCACAACAACAGGGAAGTATGGCGCAGATGTATCAAATGTTGATGCAAAATTCCATTAATGCTATCGCAAATGTTGCGCAACAGCGTATCCAAGAAAAAGGGCCAGAAGAAGGTATTGCGGATTTAGTCGCAAAAGCGATGATTTCAAATCTTCAGGCCGCGCAACAAAATGGAAAAACTATTCCGCCACAAGTGATGATGCAAGTCGCTAAAGATTTAGCAATGCAATTATTGCAACAAATTGGCGTTCCTGAAGAGCAAATTGATGACATCCTTATCGATATTTTAATGGATGCGTTAGATCAATTTGGCGAGGCAACAAACGGCATTTTACCGCCTGAAGAAGAACAGCAATATGTTGATATGATTGGCAAGGCATCAGAGCTTGAAAATCAACGCCAATCACAAATGCAAGGCAACAAACCTCAATCAATGCAACAAGGGGCATAATTATGGGATTAGGTGGCATTTTAGCTGCGATGGCTCAAGGACTTGGCACTGGTGTTGTAAAAAATGTAGAGCAAGCCTGGAAAAATGAGGAAACTGATAAATTATTGGATTGGAAAGAAAAAGAATCTGATAAACAGCGAGCCTTTGAAAGCGAACAACTTGATAAAAAACATCAGCAAGATATTGAGTTAGAGAACATTAAACTAAGCAATAATATTTCTGAGGCGACCGCCATAGCTCGAATTAAAGCTAAATACGCTAGAGCAAGTGGCGGCAGTGGCGATGGAATGAAAGAGGCTCAAAAAAATCTAACTGGTGCAGTGCAAGTGTTAGGTGTTTATGATGCTCAATTAGGTGCGCTGAAAGATAAACTATCCTCAACAGAAGATGCCGCTCAAAGAGAAGTAATTGCTAAACAGATTGATAATCTTTCAAATGAGAGATCTAATTATCTGAAAAGCCCTGGTGTTATATCTGCGTTCAAAGGTGGAGAGCAAATGGGCCGTGCGCTTTATGTTACCAGTGGCGGCGATATGGATTTATACGATCCTAAACCGAAAGAGGTTGCAAAAGAAGTTAAGGCAACAGTATCTTCCGTTGCAGCGCCGGCAAGAAATATGGTTGATGTAAACAGTATTTCGCAACAACAAGCCGCTCAAATTGCAAGAGAAAAACGAGAAGAAGTTGCTCGTCAGAATTTTGCAAGGGCATCGGAAGAGGCAAAAGAATGGGCGGCGAAACAAAATCAGTATAAATCAACTATGTTTACGCCAAGAACATTCTAAATAGTGCTACTAATCCAGAAGTTCAGCAACTTCTTCCATATTCGGGGCGTAATAGACATTTTGAAGTATTCTAATGTCTTTATGCCCTGATATTTTAGCTAAAGTCATTACATCGACTTTCTTCGCCAATCTCGTCAAAGCTTCTCGTCTAGTATCGTGAAAGTGCAATTCATCTTTATTGACTGCTTTCTTCAATTTTCTAAAGGTCGCATCAAGTATATTTGATTTCACTTGAAAGCAAGTATCGCCTTGCTCAATCTCATCTTTTAACCTTTCCAGTATTCTCACTGCATTTTTTGAAAGCGGAACAGTGCGAGAAGAGCCGTTTTTTGTCATTGGTAAATAAGCCGTCTTTCTTTCTAGGCTTACATTATCCCAAGTTAATCCGCATATCTCACCGGCTCGCATAGCTGTTTCAATCGCAAACAATAAAGCAGCTCCAGTTCTTGCCTTAGCCGTTTTTAAACTCTCGTTATATCCGCTAATATTAACTATCTCGTCAATATCTTCTTGCGTAAATCTCTGCGTTCTTGGCTTGCTTGCTTGTGGCTGTTGTAAACCAACCATAGGAGAAGATTGAATATATCCCCATCGCTCCAGTGCGACTTTGAATATATGCCCGATAGTTGATAATTCTCTGCGAACACTTTCGCCCTTAACAGTTTCTAATCGCTCTTTAATCCACAGCTCTAAATCTTGGCGAGTTACATCTGAAATATATTTATCCGTTATGTGGTGGCGTAAAAACTTAGTCAATCGGTTGAATTCGTGCTTTTCACCTCGTTTTGTAGGCGTAATTTCATTCAAATACCGCTTAATCACATCGGAGAATAAAGTTTCTGGCTGTAATCCTTTAGCTTGTAGTTCTATTTTCTTTTCTTCTTCGGCTCCCCACAAAACAGCCTCCGCCTTTGTGGAGCAAGTTTTAGATTTTCTTATACCGCCTCGGCAGATTTCTACACGCCATTTTTCGCCACGTTTTCTAACCGTTGCCATTTTTCACACCTTTTTAAAATATAAGTCGCCACAAATTAAACCGCTTGGCGTAATTTTGGCGTAATTGGTGCATAAAAATATATAAAAATACATAAAAACTTGCAATACTGGATAAGATTAAGAGAGTAGAAAAGTGATATTTAGATGTCGTAAAGTACTGATTTTATTAATAGAAAAGTATAAAAGAAAAATCCCCGTTCAATGAACGAGGATTATAATGTGGTGCCTAGGGTCGGACTCGAACCGACACGGTTATTCACCGGCGGATTTTGAATCCGCTGCGTCTACCAATTTCGCCACCCAG
>JAGZRY010000145.1 GCA_018381425.1 Haemophilus parainfluenzae | reverse complement strand
ACGGGGAATCAGTCCTTTTATGCCACTTTTTTCAAACCGTTTCAACCATGTCCTGACTAGGGCGTTGGAAGGAATATTGTAAAAACGCGCGGCTTCTCTGATACTCATTTTTCGATTCAGAATAGGTTGGAGAGCCTGTAATTTAAATTCGATTGTGTAGTGTTTACCCATAAAAAATCTGCACCTCAATTGTTGGTTTGTTGAGTCCAACTTTTGGGGTGCAGATCATTTCAACCGCACTTTTTTATTTTATCTTAGTTAATTTGTAACGAGATCGCCCAATCCCATTCCGTTTCACTCAAACGATATTGCGCTTTTAACACAGGTCCACAAGAATTGGAGCCTACTCCACTCATTTTATAATCCACACACAAGATCGTACTGTCACTTTTCTCTAAATCATATTGGTGTTTTTTACTACCCAACTCTTCTTGAGAGTAAGGGGAAACATTCATACTAAAAGGCGTATGACTTTGCACGGTAAAGCAATCTGACGAATTCGCCACCTTCAGTTCACAACAACCATAGTGACTGCCATTTTCTTGTGGTTTTAAGTAAGGCACATGATTACTTTCTGGCGTTGTCTTATAACGCCCGAAAGCCGTGGAGTGATGTTTATCCAGATAACTTTCCGTTGGCCCATAGCCCACATACTCCACTTGATTAAATCCTTGATTAAGGAAAAAACGCAAGCCAAAGCGTGGTAAGAATGGCAAGTGCGGTTGTCTTTCAGCATGAATATTGATGCGAAGTAGCCCATTTTGCTCAATACGATACACCACATTCAATGTCAAAATACGTGCCTTTGACACAGCAACCAAACCCAATTTAAAGACAAGTTCAATCGCGCTTTCTAGCTCGGTTAAACGGTAATCATAGACTCGACTCGTCGCACGATCGTAACCTGCCGCAAGCCAATGTGCTTTAATTAAACTATCATTATCTAAAGGTGCTCGCCAAATATTAAAATCGGCTGGTTGATTTAACCAAGGCTTGCTCGCTTTGAAAATTTGATGAATAGTGCCTTTATATTGATCAAACTGGTATTCAATATCTACCGCTTTAACTGAAATTAAATTGGCATATTCTGAAACAGAAATCGATTGATGATTTGATTTGAGCTCATCTGTGAATAAATGTGATTGCGCCGACAAAATAATCTGATCAAATCCCAAACAATAGCCTCGGGGAATTAAACCTGTTTCTGTTTTTTGATGATAGGTCAAGGTCAACATTTGTAATGAACCTTTACTTGTTGGCAATGTCAAAGGCAAAAGTGCGGTTGATTTTGGCGCAATGTTTAAATCATCTATTTGACCTTCTTGTATAACAGCAAAATCTTCGGTGATTTGATAATGAATCGAAATGGTCTCTGCCGCATCTGTAAAATCCAAATAATTTTTGAGTTCAACATGATCATTTTTTAAGGTAGTACGAAGTGGACGATACACATTTTTGTATTCCAGTAAATTGCTTTGAACTTGACGATCTGCCGTCACTAATCCATCAGCACAAAAATTACCGTCATTCGGTATGTCATTAAAATCCCCGCCATAGCCCATCTTGCTTGAGTTTGGCAAATAAGGCGAATGATTGCACCACTCCCACACAAAGCCACCACAAGCGCCTGCATGTCGTTCCATCGCTTGGAAATAATCTTCCGTGTCCCCGCAAGAATTCCCCATTGCATGCAAATATTCACAGAAAAGATACGGCTTTTGATTTTGGGCATCGGCAAAATAATCATCCAATTCTTCCGTACTGGTGTACATTTCGCTATGAAAATCTAAATTGGATGTGTCATTTTGATGGGCTGAATGTTGAAAGATCGCATTTTCATAATGCACTAAGCGACTTGGATCGCGCTGTTTCACCCAAGCGGCTGCTTGCTCAAAATTCTCACCATAACTACTCTCATTTCCTAATGACCAAATCACAACAGAAGGACGATTTTTATCTCGCTCAACATTGGCATAAGTGCGGTCTAAAATGGCTTGATTAAATTCAGGGCTTCGAGCCATATAGCAATAATTGTCGATTGTTTTTTGACGAATTGCTCCATGATCAATCTCTGTTTTTACCCCTAACAAAATACTTGTTTCTGGCGACTCCACATAAACCGCATTCGTACCGTGCGATTCGATATCACTTTCCGCAATTACATAAAAACCATATTCATCACACAATTCTGTAAACCAAGGGGCATTAGGATAATGCGCTGTGCGAATGGCATTAAAATTATGCTGTTTCATTAAGCGTAAATCTTGCAATGCTTGTTCTCGACTAATGACATAACCCGTTTTAGGATCGCTATCATGGCGATTCACACCTTTAAATTTAATGGCTTGTCCGTTGAATAACATCACACCATCCTTAACTTCGATATGACGTAGCCCGATTTTTTGGCAAATCACCTCTGAACCATATTGCAAAATCAATGTGTATAAACGAGGATTCTCTGCATACCATAATTGTGCATTTTCAATTTCAGCATGAAATGCATGCCCTTTTTGTTCTGTTATCAATTTGCCTTGAGGATCAAATAATTGCCAAGAGATAGGTTGTTCACATTCTGCAAACTGACAGGCTACACGCAATTGAGCCTTGGTAAACTCTTGATTCAATTGCGTTTGAATGAATAAATCTTGTAAGTAATTTTTTTCTCGCTCTAACAGATAAACATCTCGGAAAATACCAGACATTCGGAATTTGTCTTGGTCTTCCAAGTAACTGCCATCACACCATTTCAACACGAGAACATGTAAGTGGTTTTCTCCTTGTTGCAAAAAGTTAGTGATATCAAATTCACTGGTGCAATGACTAATTTGGCTGTAACCCGCAAATTGTTGATTCACATAGACAAATAAGCAGCTATCTACCCCTTCAAAATTTAAGAGATACCATTTTTCTGCATTGATTTCTATATTAAAGATGCGATGATATAAACCACAAGGATTTTCAATGGGCACATAAGGGGGATCAAAAGGGAAAGGATAATTTACGTTGGTATATTGATGATTATCGTAACCATGATTTTGCCAGTTGGATGGAACGGGGATTTTATCCGTAAAGGAAAAATGAAGGAAATCTTGAGGCAAGTGAGTATAGCTTTCAAAATAAGCAAAATCCCATTCACCATTTAGTAAGGTAAAGTAAGGGGAAAATTCTCGTGTCTTTTTGACCGCACTTTCTGTTGAAGAAAAAGGAATGATGTGGTGTGGTATTCACGTGCAAGGTTTGCGGATCTTCAAAATAGCGAGGCAACAACATAAAAACTCCCAATGCAATTTAGACATATAAAAAAGGGCGCCAAGAATGACGCCCACTATACCTAAAATCTTCGACTAATCTAGCGATAAGTTTATAAATCGTGACACTTATCACATTAATTTTTATGGCAATTTTGCCAAGAAGGCATAACCGCCTTTTTCACTCATTATCTCAACGTTAGAATCCGCTGTAATGAATGCTGACTCACCTTGTTTCAAGGTAAGTGTGGCTGATTTTTCTTGTATTTTTAGCTCGCCTCGCATCACCAACAAAATACCCGCACTTTGAAAATTCAATTCAGTATGTTGTTGTGGTTCAACACGAATTTGAGCTAAAGCAAAATCGTTTACTGGCGTTTTATAAGTAAATTCTGACTGATTTTGAGGTGCCGCTGAGATAATTTGAGGTGTTACTTCGCGACAATCCACAATTTTTAATAATTCGACAATATCGACATATTTTGGTGTTAAGCCACCACGAATCACATTGTCAGAACAGGCCATTAACTCCACGTTTTGTCCGCGAAGATAAGCATGAGGAATACCCGCATCTTGGAAAATGCCCTCTCCTTCTTTCAAATGCACGATATTAAAGAGATAAAAACACACTAGGCCAGCATCTAATTTTTCAGGCAAAATTGCCATGGCTTCCATGGTATAAAGTACCCAATAATCAGGGTTATCTAGCGTCAACTCACCATTTTTATAAGGCTGTTGGTTAACTTCAATAATAGGTAATAGCCAATTTGCAAGCGTGGATTGATCCGCCAACATCACATCGGCATAAAATTCAGCAAGACTTTGTTTGCCTAGTTTTTCAGCCAGAGGTTGCAAAGAGGGGCGTACATTTAATGTCGCAAGAATTTGAGATTTTGTTTTAAAGCCATGTAAAAGCCAAAAATCAGATAAGGCAATCATCATTTCTGGTTTGTGATTTCTGTCTTTATAAGTTCGTGTGCTATCTGTTAATGCCACACCTTTGGCATTCTCAGCCTCAAAGCCCTTTTCAGCTTGTGCTTTAGTTGGATGCAATTGAATCGACAACGGTTTTTCAACATCTAAAATCTTTAACAAATAAGGGAGTTCATCACCAAATTGCTGGCGGCTTGCTTGCCCAAGTGCGGTCGGATTTTGCGATAAAAATTCAATAAGGGATTGTTTACCTGTTACATCCTCAATTTCAGAAGGTGCTGATGGATGCGCGCCTAACCACCACTCTGCACAAGGTTGATCCTTTGCTGAATATAATCCAATCAGTGAGGCAATATAGTTTTTTCCGCCCCATGCATAATGCTGTACTTGGCCAGTTAATCGATAAATCATTTTTGCCTTCCTCAAAAAGAATAAGTATAAAAAAATCCGCTCATTTAAAGCGGATCTTTTAATCAGTGAATCTTATTTCTTTAAAGTTAGAACAATAGATTCTCCAGCAATCGCTTCACCTGATTTTTTCTCAATAGATGAAATTTCATCCATGTTAGAGATAACCACTGGTGTTAAAACTGATTTGGCTTTTGATTCTAATGTTGCTAAATCAAATTCGATTACTGTGTCGCCGAGTTTTACACTTTGACCTTCGTGTGCGATGCGAGTGAATCCTTCACCTTTTAATTCAACGGTATCAATACCGAAGTGAACGAATAATTCAACACCCTCTTTTGATTCCATTGAAAAAGCGTGATTGGTTTCAAAAATT
>JAGZRY010000144.1 GCA_018381425.1 Haemophilus parainfluenzae | reverse complement strand
GAGATTTTTTACATCTAATAAAGGATTCATGGTTCGCTCCTATCTATCTTTCGGATCGAGTGCATCACGCAACCCGTCACCGATAAAGTTAAAACAAAACAGTGTGAGACAAAGGAAAAATGCCGGGAAAATTAATAGCCAAGGCGATACTTCCATTTGTGCTGCTCCATCACTTAATAGTGCGCCCCAGCTACTCATCGGCTCTTGTGTTCCTAAGCCTAAGAAACTTAAGAATGATTCGAATAGAATGAGCCCCGGCACTTCAAGTGAGGCATATACTGCCACTAAGCCCAACACATTCGGAATGATGTGTTTGAAAATGATTTGACGACGTGGCACGCCACAAACGATAGCGGCTTCGACAAATTCTTTATTTTTCAAACTGAGCGTTTGACCACGTACGATACGAGCAAGGCTAAGCCAAGCAATCGCTCCGATTGCGATAAAAATTAAGAAAATGTTTTGGCCAAAAAGCGTCACCAACAAAATCACGAAAAACATAAATGGAAATGAGCTAAGAATCTCTAAAAAGCGCATCATCAACATATCTGTTTTACCACCTACGTAGCCGGAAATAGCCCCATAAATTGTGCCGATGGTTACGGAAATGAAAGCACCCGCAATACCGACCAACAAGGAAATACGTCCACCAATAGCAGTACGTACCAATAAGTCTCGACCTGAAGCATCGGTACCAAAGAAGTGATAGCCTTCCATTGTTGGTGGGGAGCTCATCATATTCCAATCGGTATCTTCATAGGTAAAGGGGAAGAACCAAGGTGCTACGGTAATAAAAACAATAATAAATGCTAAAATAATCAGACTGGCAACGGCCGCTTTATTGCGGAAAAAACGGCGTTTGGCATCTTGCCATAAACTGCGGCCTTCCAGTTGCATTTCTTCAATACGGTCGGCCACTTGTTCCACAAAATCCGCATTTTTCTGATTAATCGGCTGAGTACGATAATCTGTCATAATTTATCCTTAATAACGAATTTTTGGATCGATGATGGCGTACAAAATATCCACAATCGCATTAAATAAAATGGTTAATGTGCCCACTAAAATAGTGAGACTCAAAACTAAAGAGTAATCACGGTTTAATGCACCATTTACAAATAATAACCCCATACCAGGTAAACCAAATACGCTTTCGATGACCATTGAGCCAGTAATAATCCCTACGAAAGCCGGGCCTAAATAGGTAATCACGGGTAAAAGAGCAGGGCGTAAAGCATGTTTTAAAATGATTCTTGAGGTTGAAAGCCCTTTGGCTTTAGCGGTACGAATAAAGTTGGAATGCAACACTTCAATCATGGAGCCACGCATGATACGCGCAATCCCTGCAACATAAGCAATAGTTAAAGAGGCTACAGGTAAAATAATATACATGGCTGAACCGCCATTCCACCCACCGGCGGGTAACCAACCCAAATAAATGGCGAAAATCAGAACTAAGACTGGTGCGAAGACAAAGCTTGGCATAATGACCCCAAGCATCGAGAAACTCATCAAAATATAATCCCAACGGCTATTTTGATTGAGGGCGGCAAGCGTGCCTGCTGTTACCCCTAACACGACTGCAAAGGCGAAGGCCACCATTCCCAATTTTATGGAAACAGGGAAAGCTGACGCGATTAAATCATTGACTGATTGGTCTTTATATTTAAAAGAGGGGCCAAAATCTCCTTTGGAAAGATTTTCTAAATAAAGGAAATATTGTTTATATAATGGTTCATTTAAATGATACTTCGCTTCGATATTAGCCATGACTTCTGGCGGATAAGCACGTTCAGAGGTGAACGGGCTGCCAGGGGCGAGACGCATCAAAAAGAAAGAAAAAGTAATCAAAATAAACAGCGTCGGCAATGCTTCCAACAGCCGTTTAAAAATAAACTTGAGCATAACAACTCCAACCAAAATGGGCGAAAAGTGCGGTCAAAAAACGCGACGATTTTTAACCGCACTTAAATACTAGCAACGAATTAATGTTTAATAATATAAAGGTTGCGTAAGTAGATGTGATCTTGCGGATCTTTGCCTGAATAACCTTTTACGTAAGGTTTCACTAAGCGTGGATTCACATAGTTAAAGATTGGTACGATACCGTAATCTTTTGCAAGAATTTCTTCGGCTTTAGCATAAGCTTTTGCACGACCTTCTGCATCCGTTGCTGCGTAAGATTCTGCAATCGCTTTATCATATTCTGGGTTCGCATATTTCGCGGTATTGTTACTAGAATTAGATAAGAAATAGTTGCCGAATGTTGTTGCTTGGTTGTAATCCGCATTCCATCCTGCTCGTGCCGCATCGTAACGACCTGCACGACGGCTATCAATGTAAGTTTTCCACTCTTGGTTTTCTAATTTTACATCAATCAAACCCTTGGTGTTCGCTTTCCACATAGATGCTGCAGCGATCGCCACTTTTTTGTGGTTTTCATTGGTATTGTAAAGAATGCTGAATTTCAACGGATTCGCTTTGCTATAACCGGCTTCTTCTAAGAGTTTAATGGCTTCTTCATTACGTTGTGCCATCGGTTCTTTTGAATAAGCAGGTTGTTGAATGAGATGACCTTCTTCGATGTAAGTAGGGGTAAACACATAGGTTGGTGTTTGACCTTGATCTAAAACTTTATCGGTGATCACATTACGGTCAAGGGATAAGTTCAATGCTTTACGAACATTCACGTTATCAAAAGGCGCTTTCTTATTGTTTAATTCATAAGAATAGGTTGCAAGAGTACGTGTCGTGAATACTTCGCCAGGCAATTCTTTTTGCAATTTAGCAAACTGTTCTGGTGGTAAGGCGTAGCTAGTCATATCTAAATCGCCGGCACGATAACGCGCTACATCGGTACTTGGGTTTTCAATAGCGAGGAATGTCGCACTATTGATCACAGTTTCTTTATCGTTCCAATAAAGTGGGTTGCGTTCAAATTCGATTTTTTCGTTAATGATGTGGTTAGTCAGTTTATATGCACCATTACCCACGTAGTTTTCTTTTTTCACCCATGCATCACCCAATTTTTCGACTACTTTTTGTGGTAATGGCAATAAGGATTGGTGAGTCGTTAAACTAACCGCATAAGGCACAGGATTGGTTGCATGAATCACAAAGGTGTAATCATCTTTTGCTTCAACACCTAATTCAGCTGGTTTTTTCTTACCGTCAATGATGTCTTGCGCATTTTCTACTTGTAAATAACTTAAGTAACTTGCGTAAGGCGCAGCAGTTGCAGGATCCACTAAACGGCGCCAAGCAAACACGAAGTCGTGCGCAGTAACGGGATCACCATTTGACCATTTTGCATCTTTACGTAAATGGAATGTCCAAGTTTTGAAGTCTGGGGTATTTTCCCAGCTTTCAGCTACACCCGGTTGAAGTTTACCTTCAGAGTCTGAGGTGACGAGGCCTTCAAGTAATTGATAAGCAACGTTAGATTCGGGTACACCTTCGGTTTTTTGTGGGTCAAAACTTTGTGGTTCAGCTCCGTTATTGATGACGATATGTTGTTTTTCATCTAATTGCGTTCCTTCAGGCACTATAACTGCTTGCGCAGAATAGGAAAGAGCAAGAGCGATTGCAGAGAAAAGTAGTTTGTGTTGCATTTGAGCCTCCTTGTCATTAGGCGATATTTTTATAAAGAGTCTTTTTCTTATTAGCTCAAAATTTCATTTTTGTAAAGATTTGTGAGGTAATTATTTAAAGAAAAGTAAAGTTTTGTGATTTGTATCTAATAAATCTCGAAAAGATTGCTAAAAGTGATGATATGAGAAAGGAAATCTAGAATGTATTGGTTTTTCCTATCGCAAATATTTTGCTGGAGAAATTACCTTTTTAAAGCTAATTATGCTATCGTAACTCAATTAGATTCAAACAAGTCCATTCAAGGAGAATATAATGACAATTCAGTTAGATTCACTTCGTAAAATGACCGTCGTTGTGGCTGATACTGGCGATATTGATGCAATTAAAAAATACCAACCGCAAGATGCAACAACAAACCCATCTTTAATTTTAAGTGCTTCAGCATTATCACAATATGCACCATTAATTGATGAAGCGATTGCTTATGCAAAAGCTCAAAGTGCGAATAAAGCACAACAATTAATTGATGCAGAAGATAAATTAGCGGTAAACATCGGTTTAGAAATTTTAAAAATTGTCCCAGGACGTATTTCAACTGAAGTGGATGCGCGCCTTTCTTACGATACTCAAGCAACTGTTGAAAAAGCACGTAAACTTATCGCACTTTATAATGCTGCTGGTATTTCAAATGATCGTATTTTGATCAAAATTGCTTCAACATGGCAAGGTATTCGTGCGGCAGAAATTCTTGAAAAAGAAGGGATTAACTGTAACTTAACCTTATTATTCTCCGAAGTGCAAGCTCGTGCATGTGCTGAAGCGGGTGTTTACTTAATTTCACCATTCGTAGGCCGAATTTTAGACTGGTACAAAGCAAATACCGATAAAAAAGAATATGCTCTGGCAGAAGACCCAGGTGTCATTTCTGTAACTAAAATTTATAACTACTACAAAGAATATGGTTATAAAACCGTGGTGATGGGCGCAAGTTTCCGTAATGTAGGTGAAATCACTGAATTAGCAGGCTGTGACCGTTTAACTATTGCTCCTGCTTTACTTAAAGAATTACAAGAAAATACAGATCCACTTGTGCGTAAATTAGAGTACAAAGGTGAAGTAAAAGCGAAACCTCAACCATTAACTGAAGCAGAGTTCTACTGGCAACATAATAGCGATGCGATGGCTGTCGAAAAATTAGCAGATGGTATTCGCAAATTTGCAGTTGACCAAGAGAAATTAGAAGCAATGCTTTCAGAAAAACTTTAATTTAATAGATAAAAAAGTGCGGTTGGAATGATCTGACCCCAAAAAGTTAGACTGTTATTTAAAGGATTGTTTTCGATATTGTATCGGACTCAGTCCTTTTAATTTTAGTTGAATCCGTCGATGAT
>JAGZRY010000143.1 GCA_018381425.1 Haemophilus parainfluenzae | reverse complement strand
TCAAAAATGACCGCACTTTTTTATTCCTTCACAAATTGTTTTATTTGATCTGAATTCAAATGTCCTGGTTGTGCTTTGATAATATTTAAGTCCTTATCCAATAACAAATTAAACGGATAGCCTAATACATTGGCTCGTTTAATGATTTCACCATTTTCATCCAATAATACGGTGATATTTTTATAGTCCAAGCCTTTATACCAATTGATAAATTTTTGGCTATTTTGTTCGTTCTTTTGTCCTGGTGAGGCAATTGTAATCACATTAAAATCCAAATTCTTGTCAGCACTGAGATCATCAATTTCTGCTAACCCCGCTAAACAAATTGGACACCAAGATGCCCACATTTTAATATAAAGCGGTTTGCCTTGATATTGTGATAAGGTGACGGTTTGATTATCCAACGTCTTCAAGGGTATATCCGCCAAAGACACCTTCTCTTGAGCAAAGCTCAATGGACTCAAAAACACTAAAAGTGCGGTCAATATTTTTCTCATTTTGCCCTCTTATTTCACAAAAGGAATCAAATCACCATAACCTTGTTTTTCCATTTCATCTAATGGAATAAACTTAATTGATGCACTGTTGATGCAATAACGTAAACCACCTTTATCACGCGGACCATCATCAAACACATGGCCTAAATGGGCATGGCCACTGCGACTTAACACCTCAATGCGAGTCATATTAAAACTATTATCTTTTTGATATTCAGCGACTTCTGCGGCAATCGGTTTAGTAAAACTTGGCCAACCACAGCCCGATTCAAATTTATCTTTGGAAGAAAATAACGGCTCTCCCGTGGTGATATCCACATAAATTCCAGGCGCGAAATTATCCCAATATTCGTTACTAAAAGAACGTTCGGTATGTTTGCCTTGAGTGACGTCATATTGAAGTGCGGTCAATTTTTGCTTTAATTCTGCATCACTTGGTTTTGGGTATTTTTTATCATCAATTAATGGCTCATCGGCTTTTTTGATGTCAATATGGCAATAACCATTCGGATTTTTCTTGAGATAATCCTGATGATACTCTTCCGCCTCCACATAATTTTTCAGCGGTTCTACTTCAATTTGAATCGGTTCTTGATATTTACTTTGTAAGGTTTTCAATGCCGCTTCAATAACAGCTTTATCTTTCTCATTTTGATAATAAATGCCCGTGCGATATTGTCTGCCACGGTCATTGCCTTGCTTGTTAATACTAGTTGGATCGATAACGCGGAAATAATATTGTAGTAATTTATCTAACGAAATTTTGTTTGGATCGTAAGTCACTTTCACCGTTTCAGCATGATCTGTCGCGTGCAATAATTGGTAGTTAGTGGTATCACCTTTTCCATTAGCATAACCCGAAACGGCATCAATCACGCCCTGAATGCGTTCCATATAAGCTTCTAGTCCCCAAAAACAACCACCTGCAAGATAAATAATTCGTTGTTCTTGTTTGCTTTCCATTGTCATTTTTTGCTCCTTTGATGAAGTTGGATTATCAGCATACGTTAAACCACTTTGCAAACCGCCAAAAAGTGCGGTCAATATGAGAAATGTTTTTGTATATTTCATTTTCTTTCCTTATTATAGAAAATAT
Source organism: Haemophilus parainfluenzae (assembly GCA_018381425.1). Taxonomy (GTDB): domain Bacteria; phylum Pseudomonadota; class Gammaproteobacteria; order Enterobacterales; family Pasteurellaceae; genus Haemophilus_D; species Haemophilus_D parainfluenzae_O. Next base: position 3,406 of record JAGZRY010000143.1, on the reverse strand, counting down.
CTTCAGATTACATTTCATTAGACGAAGACAAGCCCATTTTCTTACAAAATAAGGCAATTTTTTTACCGCACTTTGTGCAAGGAATCATTATGCCAAACATACATCTCCGCAATAATTATCAAAAAGCTGTTGTTTGTATGGTGTTAGCTTACATCAGCATTGCCTTAATGGGCGTATTTGTAAAATACGCCTCTGATGAATTACCGTCCAGTGAAATTTTATTTTCCCGCTTCTTTATTGGTTTTGTGTTTCTCTTACCCTTTTTGATTAAAGATGGGGATTTCAAAGTCGATATGTCGCAATGGAAATTTCTCGTTTTGCGTAACCTCGCCGGCATAGCCAGTATGTTATTAACCTTCTACGCTATTAAATATTTGCCGATTTCTATTGCGATTTTATTGATGAATACGTCCGCACTTTTTGTGCCTTTATTGCTGTTTTTCTTTAAAGTCAGAACACCATTAAAAGTATTAGCTTGCAGTTTTATGGGATTTGTCGGTGTATCCATCATTATGCTGACCAACGGCTCAATGAATATCAACCCTATCCATGTAGGCTATGCGTTAGGAGCCGCAGTGCTAGCAGCCATGGCATTTATCAGCTTACAAGAGCTCAATAAACACAACTCACCTAAAAATATCGTGTTTTACTTTCACTTATTAGGCTCAATTTTATTGCCACTTTTTTTCATCGCACAGTGGAAAATGCCAACATTACATGGATTTGCATTACTGCTTTTAGTGGGCGGATTCGGTCTTATTTTCCAATTATTACTCACTCGCGCCTTTAAATACGCCCCAGCAAATGTCATCACGCCTTTTGCTTTTACCGGTGTCATTTTTTCCAGCATCTGTGACTGGCTCTTCTGGGATAACGTACCAAGCCTAAATTTCTGGATTGGTTCATTAGTCATTATTGCTGCCGTCAGTTTGCTTGCTAGAATGCGAGCAAAATAGAGAAGTCCGACCAAATATTTAAAATATAACTATTCTCAATAACATTGTTTGAATGTATAATCCAAACGCTTTTTATTATTGAGGACACAACATGAAAAAATTATTAAAAACCACTTTAGCTTCCGCATTATTGATGGCATCTGCATTTGCTAGTGCTGTGACGATTAAAGATGCAAAGGGCGAATTTACCCTTGATAAAACCCCAAGCCGTGTTGTCGCGTTGGAATATTCTTTTGTGGATGCGCTAGCCCAAGTCGGCGTAAGCCCTGTAGGTGTAGCCGACGATAACAAAGTCGATCGTATTCTGCCGCAAGTACGCGAAAAAATTGCTGCATGGCAATCCGTTGGCACACGTTCTCAACCTAGTCTTGAAGTGATTGCTTCTCTGAAACCCGATTTAATTATTGCCGATCCATCTCGTCATACTGCAGTATTTGAAGAATTGAAAAAAATTGCGCCAACGGTGATGTTCGATTCCCGTCATGAGAGCTATCAAGGAAATCTTGAAACAGCACAAAAAATTGGTGATTTAGTGGGTAAAAGCGCTGAAATGAAAGCGAAGATCAATGAGCATAATGATTACATTGCCAACATTGCAAAAAATCTAGGTGTACAAGGCAAAAAAGCCTCATTTGGTACTTCCCGAGAAGATAAATTTAATATCCAAAATGACAATGGCTATGTGGGTAGTTTCTTAACGACATTAGGTTTTGCCCCAACTAAACTCAATAGTGATCAAGCTTTCGTAGAAATCAACCTTGAACAATTAGTAATGGAAAAACCGGAATACTTGTTCATCGCCCATTACCGTGATGAAAGTATTGCACGCAAATGGGAAGCTGAGCCACTGTGGAAAGCCATTCCTGCCGTAAAAGCAAACCATGTTTACAGCGTTGATGCCGACATGTGGGCTCGCGGTCGTGGCTTAGAAGCGAGCAAAATTATGGCAAAACAAATTGAAGGTTTCGTGAAACAAAAATAATGATGAAGTCCACTTTCCGTTGGGGACTTCCCCTTATCATTCTGGCTTTACTATTATGGGGAAGCCTGTTTTTGTATTATCCCATCGAAATTCGACCGCTTGCAGCTTTACAAGCGCTCCTCCCCGATGGCGATGAAATTGCCAAAATTACGGTAGCCGATTTACGCTTACCGCGCGCATTAGTTGGCATGATTTTAGGTGCCAATCTTGCGGTGGCGGGTGCGTTGTTACAAACCATTACGCGCAATCCACTAGCCTCCCCTACATTACTCAGCGTGAACTCAGGAGCCAGTTTTGCCATGGTGACCGCTAGTGCGTTTAGCCCCTTAATCCTTTCTGGTTATAGCATTGCTTTAGTGGCTAGTATCGGTGGCGGTCTGAGTTGGTTTGTGGTGATGCTGATCAGCAACGGATGGAAAGACAACAGCGGGGATCGTAGCCGGGTGATTTTAGCGGGGATTGCCGTATCACTACTGTGTGCCGCGCTCACGAAATTGGTGCTCATTATCGCGGAAGATCATGCCTTCGGTATTATGAGCTGGCTAGCTGGTGGCATTGCACATGCCCGTTGGAATGAATTATTGACGTTATTTCCGTTCTTTATTTTGACCGCACTTTTCTGCCTGCTTTTTGCCAGTCGTTTGAATTTACTCAATTTAAGCGATGAATCCGCTCGTTCCCTAGGCATCAATCTCTTCCGTTTACGTTGGTACGCTAACATCATGGCATTATTGATTGTGGGTTCAAGCGTAAGTGTTGCTGGTCCCGTGGCCTTTATTGGCTTACTCGTGCCCCACCTTGCCCGCTATTGGATTGGCTATGATTTGAGAAAATCTCTCCCTATGGCGATGTTACTCGGCGCAATTTTAATGCTCGCTGCAGATACCATTGCCCGCGCGGTCAACTTCCCTAGTGAAGTACCTGCTGGTGCGGTACTTGCCTTAATCGGTGCCCCAGTCTTTGTATTATTTGCCAGAGGAAGACACTAATGCGAACCTCTCATGTATCTTTTCGCGCTATCAGCTTTTATGTCGTCACACTCAGTCTGATGGTACTACTCTTTGGATTGAGTATTCGCCTTGGCACTTATACGCTTTCTTTTGAGGAAATTTGGGCGGCCTTTCAGCCTGATGATAAAAACTATTTTACCTTGATGGAATATCGCCTCCCCCGTGCAGTATTAGCGATTTTATTAGGCGGTGCCTTAGCAATTTCTGGTGTGTTAGTGCAAAGCGTGGTGCGCAATCCACTTGCCTCTCCCGACATTTTAGGGATTAACAACGCGGCTGGGTTGGTTGCTGTTTCAGTATTGATGTTCTTGCCAAACTTGGCATTTTACTGGATGCCAATTTTTGCCTTTTTAGGCGGCGTGCTCTCTTTTGTCATTTTATGGATCGTGTGCGGTTTTAACTTCCGCCCTATCAAAATGGCAATCATTGGGGTCGCACTTTCCGCATTGTGGGCAGCC
>JAGZRY010000142.1 GCA_018381425.1 Haemophilus parainfluenzae | reverse complement strand
CCTTCACCTTTTAATTCAACGGTATCAATACCGAAGTGAACGAATAATTCAACACCCTCTTTTGATTCCATTGAAAAAGCGTGATTGGTTTCAAAAATTTTACCAATTACACCATCAACAGGCGCAACAATTTTGTTACCTGTTGGGCGAATCGCGATACCATCACCCACGATTTTTTCAGAGAAAACAACATCTGGTACATCTTCGATATTCACAATCTCACCAGAAATTGGCGCATAAATTTCTACTTCCACTGATTTGTTTTCTTTTGAACCAAATAATTTGTCAAATAAGCCCATTTTAATCTCCTATCTATTAAAGATGGCTGGTATTTTAACGTAAAACTCTGTTTTTGTATCTAGTTTAACGACTTTTCTGCTAAAAAATCTTGAATTAATTGCTCAATTTCAGCTGCTGTTGGTTTTTGTAATGCTTCATCCGCCAAGGCTTTCGCCTCTTGGTAACTCACATGACGCACTAATTTTTTAACATGTGGCACAGAAATGGCACTCATACTAAATTCATCTAAGCCCATACCGAGTAACAATAAGGTCGCACGTTCATCACCAGCTAACTCACCACACATACCAGTCCATTTACCTTCAGCATGAGAGGCATCAATCACTTGTTTAATCAAACCAAGTACTGAAGGTGACATTGGATTGTACAAGTGAGAAATTAATTCGTTACCACGGTCAACGGCTAAGGTATATTGGGTTAAATCGTTTGTACCAATACTAAAGAAATCTACTTCTTTCGCTAAGAATTTCGCATTCACTGCTGCAGATGGGGTCTCAACCATGACACCCACTTGGATGTTTTCATCAAAGGCTTTACCCTCTGCGCGTAATTCTGCTTTTAAGGTTTCAAGCACGGATTTTAACTCTCGGATTTCTTCTACCGAAATAATCATCGGGAACATAACCGCAAGTTTACCAAATGCAGATGCACGCAATACGGCTCTTAATTGTGCGTGTAAAATTTCACGACGATCAAGGGCAATACGGATCGCACGCCATCCAAGGAATGGGTTCATTTCTTTTGGTAAATTTAAATATGGCAATTCTTTATCACCGCCGATATCCATCGTACGTAATACTACTAGTCGACCTTCCATTGCTTCAACTACTTCTTTATAGGCAATGAATTCCTCTTCTTCGCTTGGTAACTGATCACGATCCATAAAGAGGAATTCAGTACGGTATAAACCCACCCCTTCAGCACCATTACGATGTGCACCTTCGCAATCACGAATCGTACCAATATTCGCTACCACTTCGACTTTATGACCATCAAGGGTCACTGCAGGTAAATCTTTTAATTTTGCTAATTCAGCTTTTTCTTCAGCAAGTTTTGCTTCTAGTGTTTTTAATTCATCGATTTCAGCTTGAGTCGGATTCACGTAAACACGGTTGTTCACGGCATCTAAAATAAGATAATCACCAGTATTCACTCGCGCTGTGACATCATTTGTCCCAACAATGGCAGGCAATTCAAGTGAACGAGCCATAATTGAGGTGTGAGATGTTCTACCACCAATATCAGTAATAAAACCTAATACTTTTTCTAAGTTTAATTGAGCGGTTTCTGATGGAGTTAAATCGTAAGCCACAAGGATAGACTCTTCGGCAATATCACCAAGATCTACGATGTGCATACCTAAAATATTTTTGATTAAACGATTACCGATATCACGGATATCACCCGCACGTTCTTTTAAGTATTCATCATCAATTTCAGACAACATTTCAACTTGTTGATCGATGATTTTACTTGCAGCCACACTCGCATTTACTTTATGTGAACGAAGATAATCAAGAATTTCTTCTTCTAATTCTTCATCTTCAAGGATCATTAAATGGCCTTCAAAGATGGCTGCTTTTTCTTCCCCTAAAGATTTTAATGCGCGTTGATGAATAGAATTAAGTTGCTCAACTGCAGCTTCACGGCCCGCATAAAAACGAGCAATTTCTGACTCGATTTGCTCTTCTGAAATTTTTTGGAAATCCAGAACAATTTTTTCTTCTTTTAATACTAAAGCTTTACCAAAAACGATACCTGGCGATGCTGGGATACCTGTAATCATAATTTTACATTCCGAAATAATTTATTAAAGGCTAAATAAAAAATAGCCACAGAATAGGAATCCGGTGGCTATCGTCAATTATTCTAAAGTAGGAATTAATGCGACTAAATGTTCAACGGCTTGTTGTTCATCTTCACCTTCCGCCGAGATGGTGATTACAGTTCCTTGCGTCAAACCTAAGGTTTGTAGCTTAAATAAGCTTTTCGCACTTGCACTTTTTCCACCAGAAGTGACGGTTACATTAGAAGCAAATGCTTTCGCTTCTTTTACAAATTGCGCCGCTGGACGGGTGTGTAAACCATTAGGAGCTGTAATTTCTACATCTTTTGAGAACATAATGTTACCTCTATAGTAATTGTAAAATTTAATCTATAAATTCGCTGTAGTATCTCTATTAAACGCCCAATAATCAAGACCAAACACAAAAAAACTTGAGCTACGTCACGAAATTCGGAGTAATTTATACCTAATTTACAGTAATTTGTCTACTACACAGAAAAATGGCGTTGTGATTTTGTCTCACTTAAACTTTCAATTAAGCGATGATAATTCTCATAACGTATTGGTGAAATCCGACCTGCTTCTACCGCTTCACGCAACGCACAACCTGGATCATTTAAATGTTTACAATCACGGAATTTACACATGCCTAAGACATATTGAAATTCACGATAACCTTTCGTAATCTGATCTGGCTCCAAATGCCATAAACCAAATTCACGAACACCTGGTGAATCAATCAAATTACCGCCTTGTGGCAAATGATATAAACGAGAAGAAGTTGTGGTATGTTGCCCCAAGCCTGAGGTTTCACTGATGCCACCGACTTGCGCATTGACCGTTGGTAAAATATGGTTAATTAAACTGGATTTACCTACCCCTGACTGCCCCACAAAAATGGATGTTCCATCACTTAAAAGTGCGGTCAATTTTTCCATATTTTTTCCGGTTTCAGCAGAAATGATGATGGTCTGATAACCAATATCACGGTAAATCTGTAATTGGCTTTCCACTTCCTGCTCTTGCTCGGCATCCAGTAAATCGCCTTTATTCACCACAATGACAGGTTCGATCCCCGCATTTTCACACACCACTAAATAACGATCGATAATATTGAGTGAAAGTACCGGCACCACCGCAGAAACAATAATAATACGATCGATATTGGCCGCGATCGGTTTCAACCCATCATAGTAATCAGGACGAGCAATTTCATTTTGTCTTGGGTGAATAGCTTCAATCACCCCACTCACACCTTGGAGCTGCTCATTGCCTTGTCGCCAAATCACTTTGTCTCCAACCACGAGACTAGAAAGTGTACGACGTAAATTACAACGGAAAATTTCGCCTTGTGCATTTTCCACATCTGCATGAACTGAATAACGTGTAACGACTATCCCATCTTGGCTTTCACCTAGCATATCATCTTGCCATTCCACTTCTTTTTTCTTCTTGTGGCGATGCAAGGCTTTCGCGTTATTTGATTGAATTCGACGAGTTTGATTTTGCGTTAGTTTACGTTTGCTCATAAAGTGCGGTCGTTTTTTCCGATGTTTTTCGTTAAAATAAACGGGATTAAAAAATGTTCATAGGATACCTTATATTATGCAATTAGATAAACAAAATCTGATTTGGATCGATTTAGAGATGACAGGATTAGATCCTGAAAAAGAACGCATTATTGAAATCGCGACTATTGTGACCGATAAAGATCTCAATATTTTAGCTGAAGGACCTGTGATTGCAGTGCATCAAAGTGATGAATTATTAAACAAAATGTCGGAATGGTGCGTAAAAACCCACACGGCAAATGGCTTAGTTGACCGTGTCAAAGCGAGCAAACTCACCGAACGTGCAGCAGAATTACAAACATTAGATTTTTTAAAACGTTGGGTACCGAAAGGTGCTTCACCGATTTGTGGCAACAGTATCGCACAAGATAAACGCTTTCTTTATAAATATATGCCTGATTTAGCGGATTATTTCCATTATCGTCATGTGGATGTCAGTACATTAAAAGAATTGGCTTCTCGCTGGAAACCAGAGATTTTAGAAGGATTCAAAAAAGGCAATACTCATTTAGCGCTTGATGATATTCGAGAATCAATTAAAGAGTTAGCTTACTACCGTGAGCACTTTATTAATCTGGGTTGATGAAAACTTAGGCAAACTCAATCATTTGCGAAATCTGCGCTTGCGTTGAATAAATTTTTTCGTATAATGTTGCCTCATTCACCAATGTGAAATGCGGGAATAGCTCAGTTGGTAGAGCACGACCTTGCCAAGGTCGGGGTCGCGAGTTCGAGCCTCGTTTCCCGCTCCAAATTTTCACATGAATGCCCTGCGGGAATAGCTCAGTTGGTAGAGCACGACCTTGCCAAGGTCGGGGTCGCGAGTTCGAGCCTCGTTTCCCGCTCCAAATTCTCAATCCGTTGCTGAAAAGCAGCGGATTTTTTATTGTATTTTTCCTACATATTCCCTTCAAAATACGATAAAATTCCTCAGAAACTTTAACCTAAAAAATCACTCTAAGAATGACCGAATTAACCCAATACATTCCTGATGAAGGCACGATGCTCCGTTTTGGTAAAAAACTCGCAGAAGTGCTTGTAAAACAACCGAAAGATAACGCTATTGTGCTTTATTTCAATGGCGACCTCGGCGCAGGGAAAACCACCCTGACTCGTGGAATGGTGCAAGGTTTAGGCTACCAAGGCAATGTCAAAAGTCCTACTTATACCTTAGTGGAAGAATATAGCATTGCAGGAAAAATGATTTATCACTTTGATTTATATCGCCTTGCCGATCCTGAAGAATTGGAATTTATGGGTATTCGTGATTATTTCAGCCAAAATTGCATCTGCTTAATCGAATGGGCAGAAAAAGGCGAGGGCATCTTGCCTGAGGCTGATTTATTGGTGAATGTTGAT
>JAGZRY010000141.1 GCA_018381425.1 Haemophilus parainfluenzae | reverse complement strand
TATGTTGCCGGTGGATGAAGAGGTGAAAGAGCAATTCTATCGTTTGCCACATAATGGCGATTTCTCTCAAGTCGCCGCAATGTTTGGTTTAAAATATGCTTTACCTTACACCTGGGCAGATTTAAGCTCAGTGTTAAAACAAGCTTATACTCGCCGCCGTGCGACATTAATTGAAATCAAAACAAACCCAAGTGATGGCAGCGCAACCTATAAGCGCTTGATTGAACAAATCAGCCATGCGGTTATTGGTGAATAATTTCTTTCCCCTCTTATATAGAGGGGATTTCTTTATATGGCATTATTATGATGAATCTTGTTTTTCTCCATGGTCTATTAGGCACGAAATCAGATTGGCAAAAAGTCATCGAAAATCTACCGTACTCTCGTTGTCTCTCTCTCGATTTACCGTTTCATGGTGAGAATAAAGATGTCGCCGTTGAAGATTTTGACCAAACAGCTCAGTTTCTTGAAGAACAAATCCAACATATCATAAAAGATGAGCCTTATATCTTAATCGGTTATTCACTTGGTGGACGAATCGCACAATATTATGCACTACAAGCTAGAGTAAAAATAGGGCATTTAAAGGCCGTCATTTTAGAAGGGACTAATTTAGGTTTACAGTCTGAGCAAGAAAAACAAGGCCGTCTGCTTAATGACAAAATGTGGGCGGAGCGGTTTTTCCATGAAACCCCTGAAGCCGTACTCGAAGATTGGTATCAACAACCCGTCTTTTCTCATTTGAATGAACAACAACGTAAAGCATTAATTGAAAAACGAAAAGCCAATTGTGGGGCAAATATAGGCAATATGTTATTAGCCACTAGCCTTGCCAAACAGCCTGATTTTCGAGAGAAAGTGCGGTCAAGTTTGCTGCCATTTTTTTATTTTTGTGGTGAACGAGATCAGAAGTTTCGTCAAATGGCAGAGGATAATCAACTTCATTTAACGATTATTCCTAATGCTGGTCATAATGCACATTTAGAAAACCCAACATATTTTGCTGAAAAAATCAAAAATATCGTATTAAAAATTGCTCAATCTTAAGGTACATGCTAGGATTTAACCCTTTCATTTTATTTAACTCTTAAGGAAGCAAAATGTCCTCACAACTTCGTAATGATCCATTTAAGGTTGCTTTAGCATCTATGGTGGGTACCGCAATTGAATTCTTCGATTATTATATCTATGCCGCTGCGGCAGTATTAGTTTTTAACACGCAATTCTTCCATAGTGGCGATCCGCTTTCAGATGATTTGCTTTCTCTTTCCACATTAGCCTTAGCGTTCTTTGCTCGTCCAATTGGTTCTGCTTTATTTGGCCACTTTGGTGACAAGATTGGTCGTAAGAAAACTTTGGTCGCCTCTTTGGTTTTAATGGGGGGCTCTACGGTTATTATCGGCTTGTTGCCGACTTATTCTCAAATTGGTATTTGGGCACCGATTTTGTTATGTATCTGCCGCGTCGGTCAAGGTATTGGCCTTGGTGGTGAATGGGGTGGCGCCGCTTTAGTGGCAACAGAAAATGCACCAGAAGGAAAACGTGCTTGGTATGGTACATTCCCTCAATTAGGTGCGCCAATTGGTTTATTTGTGGCTAATGCGACCTTCTTCTTAGTGAGCTATTTCTGGGGCCAGCAAGCCCTTGTTGAGTGGGCGTGGCGTATTCCATTTATCTCTTCTTTAGCCTTAGTTTTAGTTGGGTTATATGTTCGTTTAACTTTACATGAAAGCCATGTCTTCATTGAAGCAGAAGAAAAAGGGAAAAAATTAAAAGCACCGGTGAGTGTGGTATTCACTAAACACTTTAAACCGATGGTGATTGGTACCTTTATTATGGTGGCGACTTATTCCTTATTCTATATTATGACGGCCTTTGCACAAGCGTATTCTCGTACACCGTCAACTCTTTCAGAAGCGGGTTATCCAATGGGATTAGGCATTCCTGCCAATACCTTCACGGGATTACTTTTAATAAGCGCGATTGTTTTTGCGATTTTTATAAGTATTTCAGGTCTTTATGCAGATAAAATTGGTCGCCGTAAATGGTTGATTTGGACAACGGTCAGCATTTTAATTTTCGCGTTATGTATGCCATTATTCCTTGGAAATGGCACACCAACCTCCGTATTTGCTTTCTTGGTAATTGGTATGGCATTAATGGGCATGACATTTGGCCCAATGGCAGCGTTATTGCCTGAATTATTCCCAACGGAAGTACGTTATTCTGGTGCCTCTTTAGCCTATAACATTGCATCCATTATCGGGGCAACCATTGCGGCAATGATTTCATTAAAAATTAACGCGCTTTATGGCTTAATGGGCGTGGGGGTTTATTTAGCCATTAATGCATTCTTAACCTTGTTAGCATTATTAGCCTCAAAAGAAACGAAAAACGTCGATTTAACGCAAATCTAGCGACAAATCGATAATGATAAAGCTGATGTGGATAACATCAGCTTTTTTATTTATTGAAAGGAAGCAATAAAAAAGAGCGTATTGCTACGCTCTAAGTCGATAAAAGTGCGGTTAAAAACAGCGTTTTTTTAGCGTAATGTATGAAAGAATTAATCTTCACCCCATACTTCTTTAGCAATTTCTTCAACGTAACGGACTTTTGCCCATTGTTGTGCTTCCGTCATGATATTCCCTTCTTCTGTTGACGCAAAACCACATTGTGGGCTTAAGCAAAGCTGCTCAAGTGGAACATATTGAGTCGCTTCTTTAATGCGTGCTTTAATAGCTGCTTTATCTTCTAATTCAGGGAATTTTGAACTGATTAAACCTAATACAACACGGCCTTTGTGTGGATTATTGGCAAAATGTTTTAATGGTTCAAATCCACCAGAACGTTCGTCATCATATTCTAGGAAGTAGCCATCGTATTGGGTTTGGCCGAATAACGCATCCGCAATAGGATCGTATGCACCGGTTAATAAATAAGTTGAACGGAAATTGCCACGACAAACATGCGTTGTGATAACCATATCTGCTGGTTTAGCAGCTAATACTACTCGAATATTTTCAAGCGCCTGTGCTTTATCTGCTTCAAATTCTGGTTTTAAGTGATTGTTACAGAGTGAACCCCAATATACATCATCAAATTGTAAATAACGACAGCCCGCATCATAGAAGGCTTTAATCGCATCTTTATACGCTTGTTGAACATCTTTGGCAAATTCTGCACGTGTCGCATAAACACCTGTATCCCATTGGATTGGATACATTAATTGATTCGGACTAGGGATGGTATATTTTACGACGCCACGATCCCCAACAATATCTTTTAATTTTTTGAAATGTTCGATAAATGGATGGTTTGGATTCCAAGAGACTTTACCGCAGCAGCGAGTATTGTAAGGTTTGGTTTCCACGCCATTAAATTTATAACCGTGTTCAGGGTGATAACCTTCGATGCCATTTAGGTTTTCTAAGAAATCAATATGCCAAAATGCACGACGATATTCCCCATCTGTGATCACTTGAATACCGGCATTTAACTGTGCTTGTACTAATTTAGAAATTTCTTGATCTTCAACTTCCGTTAATTGTTCACGAGAAAGTCCGCCTGCTGCAAATTTTGCACGGGCTTCTTTTAAAGGTTGAGAACGTAAATATGAGCCCACAGTATCAGCGTGGAAGGGAAGTGTTTTTGATGTCATGTTTATATCCTTCTTTTTTATTTTCGTGTGATGATTTTAACGTAAGGATATTTCATGATCAAAGTAATGATTTTTTCATTCATGATGAAAATAATTAATGCAGATAAAGATTAACTTTCAGCAATCCCCATTGCACAAACAGCAGCCGAACTCCATGCCCATTGGAAGTTGTAGCCACCTAACCAGCCGACAACATCTAATACTTCACCGATAAAATAGAGACCTTTAATCTTTGTCGCCTCCATGGTTTTGGATGAAATCTCATGAGTATCAACGCCACCCATTGTGACTTCAGCCGTTCGGTAGCCCTCAGTGCCATTAGGAATGAATTGCCAATTGTGGATTAAATTCTCTAAATTTTCTAACCGCACTTTACTTAAGTTTGCAATCACTTCATCTTGAATCAAGCCTTGTTCTAACCAAAGTTCGACTAATTTTTTCGGTAATAAACGACTTAATACGGTTTTAAGCTGCAATTTCGGCGAAGATTGACGCATCTCATCTAGGTGATGACGAATATCGTTATAAGGCAATAAATCTAAATGAATGCTTTCACCAGGTTGCCAATAATTGGATATTTGTAAAATAGCAGGGCCTGATAAGCCACGATGGGTAAACAGCATTTGATGAGTAAAGGTTTTGTGCTGATTCGTTGCAGCCACATCTAATGAAACGCCAGAGAGTGCCGAGTAGAATTTTTCACTTTCTCGCCACGTGAATGGCACAAGACTTGCTCGCGGAGGAATCACATTTAACCCAAATTGTTCTGCAATTTGATAGCCAAAAGGCGAAGCGCCTAAGCCAGGCATAGAGAGCCCGCCCGTGGCAATAATCAAATTTTGGCATTGCCATTCAACTGTATTTACCTTTAATTTGAACCGTGCATTAGGGATATTTTCAATGGCCTCAATATCACTGACTTCGCTTCGTAGTTGAATGCTGACACCGTATTTGTCACATTCGGCTCCGAGCATCTTCACAATATCTTCTGCGCCATTATCACAAAATAACTGACCTAATTCTTTTTCGTGGTAAGGGATGCCATACTCAGCGACTAAAGCAATGAAGTCCCATTGTGTATAACGTTTTAAGGCAGATTTGACGAAATGTTTATTTTGGCTGATATAACGGCCAGATGTGATTTCCATATTGGTGAAATTACAGAATCCACCGCCAGACATTAAAATTTTTCGACCAATTTTCTTACCGTTATCAAAAATGGTGGCTTGTTTGCCCAGCTTGCCTAACTGTGCGGCACAAAATAAGCCGGCAGCACCGGCTCCAATAATGATATTTTCTGAATAATGAGACATAGCTTATTGTGAGGTTTGTCCTTTTTCAAAATAGTCTATCATTTTGATTCGTTGGAT
>JAGZRY010000140.1 GCA_018381425.1 Haemophilus parainfluenzae | reverse complement strand
CGGATTAAAGACGAGCTCTATCAATACTTGAAAAAGAAAGCAGCTGAGTAATTGGTTTAATGTGAAGACAAAGTGCGGTGAAATTTACCGCACTTTTTTATTTTTATGACGTTTTGCTTTTTTGAGAGCCAAGATAAATTGCGACTAATGTCAGCACAGCCCCCACCCATTGCCAATGATTGATGGGCTTATCCAAGCCAAAATAATCAATGATGAGCGCCACCACTGGTTCAGAAAGAAGCAATAAACCGGTTAAACCTAAGGATAAGTAAGGAATGCTATAAGCAATCATTCCCCACGCTAAGCATTGCATCACCGTACCATAAATAAATACCAGTCCCCAATCGGTAAATGTGGTTGGATAAAGGTTATCGTAATTAAAAATAAGCGAAGGAATAATTAAGACCAAAGCACCACTCACGCTCAGAATAAACATTAATGGAAATAAAGCTGTGGGTTCTTCTTCGTGCACCTTTTTAATCATAATCATTGAAGCCGCAAGCATGCCTGCAGAAATGAGCCCAATGATGATGCCGTACATCCCTTCAAAATTATGTTGTAGTTCTTCCCCAGTGATTAAGACAACACCCACAACCGCTAAAAATAGACTTAACATTTGTAGTTTGCTTTGACGTTCGCCAAAGAATAAATACCCAATTGCCGCCAAGAAGAAAATCTGTAAGCTATTCAACAAGGTTGAAATGCCTGGCCCCACTGCATATACACTTTCATGCCAAAAAGATAAATCAAAGGCTAAAAAGATACCAGATAATACGGTATACATGATCGCTTTACGGCTTTTAGGAAAACGCTGTCTTTTTAATTTCATTACAAACCAAAAAATAAAAGAAGCAATGAGCAAGCGCCAAAATGCAATGGCATAACCACCCACTGGCACAAATTTCACAATCAGGCTTCCTAAACCGAATAGTACGCAGCCCGCGACTAGCATCGGGGCGGCGTAAGATTTTATTTTGTCCATTAAATAAACATCGCCCAGACTGGCAAACTCGCCGCCATAAAGAACAAAATGAGTAAGCTGTTATAGCTGAGTTTCCATTTATTTACACTGTGTAAGAGTAATACACCCGCTATCACTAAATGAAGCAGAAAATAAATGCCGTATGCGAAAACATTCGAAAAAACGACCGCACTTGTGCCTTGATAAATAATAAAAATCAGTACTGCCAATGCATTAATCGCAAGCAGTAAAATCATCAATAACGGCAGTAATGCAATAAAACCTTGTAAACGATTACGAGAAACTGACAAGCATAAATTTGCCAACAAGACGCCCATCACCGCTTGTGCAAATGGATTATACTGCACGAAATTCGGTGTTGGATTGCCAAAGAAAATCATCAAATAGGCAATGACACCAAATCCACTCACCAAAGATGCCATTAAGAGAAAACCACGGCGAGCGACTTCATCTTTAGGTTGTTTCCACACTGCATATACGGCAGATAATCCGCATAAACTGACAATATCAGTCATCACGTAATGATGTGGTGAGGCTAAGCTCATCCCTAGCCAAACGAACCAATAAAGCGCAAAACAGACATTTGCTTTAATTAAACGTCCGCGCTGCCCTGGACAAATTTCCCCTTTAATAAAGGCAACTAAACAAAGCAATTGGGCAATCAGCACACCAAAGGCTAAATGGGGAATCAGTTTTTCAGCAAGTTGCAAAGTTTCTACAAGAAACTCGATCATTAATAGCAACCCAATTGGTAATAGTGCAAGAAATGCTGCCAAGGGTTTGGATTGTTCTTCTGACATAAAATTCTCGATTAGAAAAAGAAGACGTCATTATGCCAAAATTTACGGCTTTTTTTAATGGCTTTCGTGCATTTTGCCTCATTCCCTTTTAAAATAAGCAAAATGATAACCGCACTTTAGGAACCACAAAAAATGCTATTAAGCGTACTTTATATTATTGGAATTACCGCCGAAGGAATTACCGGCGCATTAGCCGCTGGACGAGAAAAAATGGATATTTTCGGGGTAATTATTATCGCCTGCGTGACGGCGATTGGCGGTGGTACAGTACGCGATGTATTATTAGGGCACTACCCTGTTGGCTGGGTTAAACATCCTGAATATTTCATCATGGTAGCTGGTGCGGCAGTATTAACCGTTTTTATCGCACCTTTCATCAAACATTTTATGCGCTACTTCCGCACCATTTTCTTGGTATTAGATGCTTTAGGATTAATCGTATATTCCATTATCGGTGCGCAAATTGCCATTGATATGGGCTATGGTTTTACCGTGACATCCATTGCGGCAACAGTAACGGGTGCATTTGGTGGTGTGTTGCGTGATTTACTTTGTAACCGTATTCCCCTTGTATTCCAAAAAGAACTTTACGCCAGTGTATCATTCTTCTCTGCTGCTATGTATATGGCATTCCAATACATTCAATTAGAACACACGCTTTCAATTTTACTCACGTTATTCAGCGGTTTTGCACTGCGTTTACTTGCTGTTAGATTTGGTTGGGGACTACCCGTTTTCGATTTCCAAGAGCAAGAAGAAACAAATGATAAATTACCGAAGAAAACGAAATAATTAAAAGGAATAATTATGTTAGAACAAATGGGCAAACAGGCTAAAGATGCAGCCTTTATTTTAGCGCAGTTAAACACCACTGAAAAAAATCATGCGCTCAGTATTATTGCAGAGCAATTAGAGCAACAAGCAGATCGTATTCTAGCCGCAAACCAAAAAGATATTGAAATCGCGAAACAAAATGGTTTATCTGAAGCCTTAATTGACCGCCTCTTATTAACCAAAGATCGCCTAAAAGGCATTGCAAATGATGTGCGCCATGTGATTTCGCTCGCCGATCCAGTGGGGAAAATTATTGATGGGGGCACCTTAGATAGCGGATTAAAAATCGAGCGAGTTCGTACACCGCTTGGCGTGATTGGTACCATTTACGAAGCTCGTCCCAATGTCACCATTGATGTGGCAAGCCTTTGCTTAAAAACCGGTAATGCCGTTATTTTACGTGGTGGAAAGGAAACACAACATTCCAACCAAATTTTAGTAGAAGTGGTACAAAATGCCCTTGAACAAGCGGGATTACCACGCCATGCAGTCCAAGCGATTACCGATCCGAACCGTGAACTTGTGATGCAACTGCTTAAATTGGATCGCTATGTGGATATGATTATTCCTCGTGGTGGTGCTGGCTTACATGAGCTTTGTAAACAACATTCCACTATTCCGGTGATTGTTGGTGGTGTGGGTGTTTGCCATCTTTTTGTGGAAGAAAGCGCTGACCAAGAAAAAGCCCTTGCGGTGATTGCTAATGCAAAATGCCAGCGTCCGAGCACATGTAATACGTTGGAAACGCTTTTAGTTCAACGCTCGATTGCAGAAACCTTCCTACCAAAACTCGCGAAATATTTAGCCGAGAAAAAAGTGAAATTCCATGCAAAATCGACCGCACTTTCGATTCTTCAAGCTGCCAATGTCGATGTGCAAGAAGTGACTGAACAAGCGCTACGCCAAGAATGGGGCTCATTGGATCTCAATGTTGTGGTGGTTGAAGATATGGATACGGCGATTTCTCACATCCGTGAATATGGCACACAACATTCGGAAAGTATCTTGACGGAAAATCAACGACTAGCCACACAATTTATCAATCAAGTGGATGCAGCAGCCGTGTATGTGAATGCAAGTACTCGATTTACCGATGGCGGACAATTTGGTTTAGGTGCTGAAGTGGCGGTAAGTACCCAAAAACTTCACGCTCGTGGCCCAATGGGATTAGAAGCCTTAACCAGTTATAAATGGGTTTGTGTCGGCGATTACACGTCCCGTAAATAATCTGTTTTGTCTATAAAAAAAACCGCACCTTGAAAACATCAAAGTGCGGTTATTTTTTATCTCGTTTTTAGTGTTTACCAAATAATTTCATCGCAGGTAATACAATCGCACAAGCAATCGCCCCAACAATCACACCCACAACTAACGTCGCCACATTACCTAATAAACCATAGGCTAATTGATAATCAGCGAGCAAATGATGAATGAAACCCACATTATGTACGAAAATACCACCACCTACTAAGAACATTGCGAGCGTGCCGATAAAACTAAGTGAACGCATAAATTTAGGCATAATCACTAAAATTGCATTCCCGATTGACTTCGCTACGCCACCTTTTTTGATAAGGTATAAACCAAAATCATCTGCTCTAACAATCAATGCGACCAAGCCATAAACAAAAATAGTAATCCCGATACCCACTACCGAAAGGGAAATAATGCGAGTCAGCAAGCTCGCTTCGGTTAATTCGCCCAATGCAATAATGATAATTTCAGCGGAAAGAATAAAATCGGTACGAATTGCCCCTTTAATTTTAGCGGCTTCATTAAAGGTTGTTTTTTCTTCGTGCTCTTCATGAGCAATAAATTTATGTAGAATTTTCTCTACACCTTCAAAACACAAATATGCCCCACCAATCATCAGAAGTGGCACAATTAACCAAGGTAAAAACGCAGAAAGCAGTAAAGCAATTGGAATTAAAATGACTTTATTGACTAACGATCCTTTGGTGACAGCCCAGACAATGGGTAATTCACGATCGGAAGATGCCCCTGTTACCTGATTAGCATTTAAGGCTAAATCATCACCTACCACGCCAACGGTTTTCTTGGCTGCCATTTTGGTCATCAAGGCGACATCATCAAGAATCGATGCAATGTCATCAATAAGAGTAAAAAGAGAGCTAAACGCCATATTCTTTCCTTTATAAAGTTAAAATTTAGAGAAATAAGTTTTAGACTGGTCGAATGCTTTCGACATCCAACTTCGCATCAAACTCTTTTTGTAATAAAAGCAGTTTTTTATCTTGCTGTAAATCTGTACGTGCCTGTTCACGCAACTCCTGATAAACTTTTTTACGGTAATCCATCGGTGTTAAAACATCGGAATCTTCAACAAAAATCGACAATTTGACTGGTTTTTCATATAAACGTTCAAGATGTTCCACTAAATTTTTAATATTTCGATCT
>JAGZRY010000139.1 GCA_018381425.1 Haemophilus parainfluenzae | reverse complement strand
GCCGGACCAATTTTGAAGTTGTTACGGGAACGTTCGGTTTGTGCTGCCCAGTATTTATCTGCAGGAACTTGAACTTCGCCCATAGTGTCTTTTTCAATACGAAATGCCATGTGATACTCCTATCATCGAAAATAAAAATAAGTCTTCGAAATTCTAACACCTACGAGTTATGAATGGAATGTAACATAAAGGTTAAAAGTTACTTTTGTGATGTAGATCATAAAAGTGCGGTAAAAAATTTCCGTGTTTTTTCTATTTACGTTAATCACTTTGTTGATGATTTATTTTTTAGTGCTTTTTTGATAAAATCCGCCAGTTTGCAAAACGATAAATGGGGAAGTCACAATCATGGCAAAAAACGCACAATTTTATCTCTTAAATCCAGAAAAGAAGATAACCGTTGAGCAACTTGCCTGTGATCTTGCCGCTCAAGCGTGGCGTTTAGGCAAGCGAATTTTAATCGCGTGCGAAACAGAAGAGCAAGCATTTTTAATTGATGAAGCGTTATGGCAACGGGATCCGAATGAGTTTGTTCCTCATAATCTTTCAGGCGAAGCAACACAATATGCACCGCCAATTGAGATTAGTTGGAAAGGCAAACGCAATGCCCAACGTCGTGACTTGCTGATCAATTTGCAAATGGAAGTGCCAGATTTTAGCCACAGCTTTACACAATTAATTGATTTTGTACCGATAGAAGAAACGCAAAAAGCTCAAGCGCGTGAACGTTATAAACAACTGAGACAGTTAGGCTGGACGTTGAGCACGGAGCAGGTATAACGATATAAAAAACCCCCCTCTTTGCCAAAGAGAGGGATGGTTACAAAAAACACTTAAAAATTGACCGCACTTTATGAACGATATTACCTTTTATCAACGCTTTGAAGCCGATATTCTCACTGGGCGTAAAACCATTACCATTCGAGACAAATCCGAAAGTCATTTTAAAGCAGGCGATATTCTACGAGTAGGGCACTTTGAAGATAATCAATACTTCTGCACCATTGAAGTGTTAGGTGTATCACCGATTACTCTTGATGAACTAACGGAACAGCATGCGAAGCAGGAGAATATGAGTTTGGCAGAATTGAAAGAGGTAATTCGGGAGATTTATCCGAATGAAGAACAGTTTTTTATTATTGCATTTAGGAAAATCTAAATGGAAGAGTTCTATATTCTAGGAAAAGGTAAATATAGTTCAGAAGAGTTTTTCAATACGTTGAATTTAGCAGAACAACAATCCGATCTTAAATTAGTGTTTCTTCCCTATTCTGAACGTTTATCGCCAGAATACGATATTGATGATTTTTATTCAGTGATTATTTCTGATGAACCTTTAGATGAAGAAACCAATTTAATGATTATTCAAGAACAAGACTTCTTAACTAAAGAACGAGCTATTTTTGCTTTAGAAATACTCATTGCTTGGGTTACAAATTCAAATATAGTGAATTGGAACTTTGAGGATTATCTCGCATTTGTATCTGACTTTAAAAAATCGAATATTGAAAGATTAGTGCAATCAAATTGGGTAGGTTCTCCAGAAAAATTATTAGTTCAGTCTAAAATAAATATTGCCAATATATGTAGAAATGTAAAATCAAATAAAGTAAATAAAATTTATTCATTTTTGTTTTGTAATCATCTTCCAGAATTTAGCATTATTCCTGCAATTTCTGATTTGAACGAAAGTTTTATAAGAGAACAAATGTTAGGTATGGATGTAGAACAAGTTATTATTCCATTCTTTTCTATATGGAAAAATAGAGAAGATTTTTCAGAAAAATTCAAAATTTCAACAGTAATAATTTAATTAACGGTGCAACAATTCGCACCCTACCAAGAGAAAAATAAATGACACAAAAATTCGAAATGGCAGACCGTTTTAATCCGTCTGCGGTAGAACAAGCCCTTTATCAACATTGGGAAGAGAGCGGTTATTTTAAACCGTCTGAAAATGAAAACGCACCGAGCTATTGCATTGCGATTCCTCCTCCGAACGTAACTGGCTCTTTACACATGGGGCATGCTTTCCAACAAACCTTAATGGATACGTTAATCCGTTTTAACCGTATGGAAGGGCATAACACCTTATGGCAAGCGGGGACAGACCACGCGGGTATCGCCACCCAAATGGTGGTAGAGCGTAAAATTGCGGCAGAAGAAGGCAAAACCCGCCACGATTATGGTCGTGAAGCGTTCATCAACAAAATCTGGGATTGGAAAGCCTATTCTGGTGGTACAATCAGCCAACAAATGCGTCGTTTAGGTAACTCAATTGACTGGGAACGTGAGCGTTTCACCATGGACGAGGGTTTATCGAATGCAGTAAAAGAAGTGTTTGTTCGCTTGCATGAAGAAGGTTTGATTTACCGTGGCAAACGTTTAGTAAACTGGGATCCAAAACTTCACACTGCGATTTCTGATTTAGAAGTGGAAAATAAAGAGAGCAAAGGCTCCCTTTGGCATTTCCGTTATCCGTTAGCAAATGGTGCGAAAACGGCGGATGGTAAAGATTATTTAGTGGTGGCAACCACGCGTCCGGAAACCATGTTGGGCGATACGGCGGTGGCGGTGCACCCTGAAGATGAGCGTTACCAATCTTTAATCGGTAAAACGGTCGTTCTGCCATTGGCTAATCGTGAAATTCCGATTATTGCTGATGAATATGTTGATCGTGAATTTGGTACCGGTGTGGTGAAAATTACTCCTGCGCACGACTTTAACGACTATGAAGTGGGTAAACGTCACAGCTTGCCGATGGTCAACGTATTAACCTTAAATGCCGATATTCGTGATGAAGCGGAGATTATCGGTACTGACGGCAAACCACTTGCTGGTTATGAAGCAACAATTCCTGCGGATTACCGTGGCTTAGAGCGTTTCATTGCACGTAAGAAAATCGTGGCAGATTTTGAAGCACTGGGTTTATTAGACGAAATCAAACCGCACGATTTGAAAGTCCCTTATGGTGACCGTGGTGGCGTGCCAATCGAGCCGATGTTAACCGACCAATGGTATGTGAGCGTGAAACCGCTTGCTGATGTAGCGATTAAAGCGGTGGAAGACGGCGAAATCCAATTTGTGCCAAAACAATATGAAAACCTTTACTTCTCTTGGATGCGTGATATTCAAGATTGGTGTATTTCTCGCCAACTTTGGTGGGGACACCGCATTCCAGCGTGGTATGACACAGAAGGCAATGTGTATGTTGCGCGTAACGAAGAAGAAGTGCGGTCAAAATATAACTTAGATTCTGCGGTTGAACTCAAACAAGATGAAGATGTGTTAGACACGTGGTTCTCATCAGGCTTGTGGACGTTCTCCACCTTAGGTTGGCCGGAGCAAACCAAAGAACTCAAAATGTTCCACCCGACGGATGTGTTAATCACAGGTTTTGATATCATCTTCTTCTGGGTTGCGCGTATGATTATGTTTACGATGCACTTCGTAAAAGATGAAAACGGCAAACCGCAAGTGCCATTCAAAACCGTGTACGTAACGGGCTTGATCCGTGATGAAAACGGACAAAAAATGTCGAAATCGAAAGGTAACGTGCTTGACCCAATCGATATGATTGACGGTATCAGCCTTGACGATTTACTTGAAAAACGCACTGGCAACATGATGCAGCCACAATTAGCAGAGAAAATTGCTAAAGCAACGCGCAAAGAATTCGCAGAAGGTATTGCGGCTCACGGTACAGATGCATTGCGTTTCACATTAGCCGCATTGGCTTCAAACGGTCGTGATATCAACTGGGATATGAAACGCCTAGAAGGCTATCGTAATTTCTGTAACAAATTATGGAATGCCAGCCGTTTCGTTCTTACGAATGAAAAATTAGATTTAAGCCAAGGCGAAATTGAATTTTCCGTGGCAGACCGTTGGATTCAATCAGAATTCAATCGCACAGTGGAAACTTTCCGTAATTCATTAAGCCAATATCGTTTCGACCTTTGTGCCAATGCGATTTATGAGTTTACTTGGAACCAATTCTGTGACTGGTATTTAGAATTGACTAAACCAGTATTTGCAAACGACAATGCAGCACAAATCCGTGCAGCAAGCCAAACCTTGGTTCACGTGTTAGAGAAATTATTACGTTTAGCACACCCGCTCATTCCATTTATTACCGAAGAAATTTGGCAAAAAGTGAAAGGATTCGTAGACATTACTGCAGACAGCATTATGTTACAACCTTTCCCACAAGTGGAAGAAAACGGCTTTGATCCTGAAGCGGAAGCTGAAATTGAGTGGTTAAAAGAAGTGATCGTTGCGGTGCGTAATATTCGTGCAGAAAGCAACATCGCACCAAGTAAAGGCTTAGATCTGTTATTCCGTAATTTAAGCGCAGAAAACGCAAAAATTCTCGAAAAACAGACCGCTCTTTTAAAAGCCATGGCGAAATTAGACAACGTTCGAGTGTTAGCCGCAAACGAAACCGCACCACTTGCGGTAGCGAAACTCGTTGGCAATGCTGAATTACTCGTACCAATGGCTGGCTTTATCAATAAAGAAGCCGAGCTCGCCCGTTTAACTAAAGAGATTGAAAAATATCAAAACGAAGTTAAACGCATCGAAAGCAAACTCAGCAACGAAGCTTTCGTAGCCAAAGCACCAGAAGCGGTTATCGCTAAAGAACGCGAAAAACAAGCCGAATACCAATCTGGATTAGAAAAAATCCAAGAGCAGTATAAAGCGATTGAAGCGTTGTAGTCTTTAAATAAAAAAAGTGGTTAGATTTAAAATCTGGCCGCTTTTTATTTTTTTAAATATTGTGGTAAGTAGAAAATCTATTCTAGTTATTCAATACTTCAAGCAATGCTTGAACAGGATGTTTCAAGATGGCTTTTTCATATCGCTTTACTTGGCTACGGCAGGAATAGCCGGTTGCGAGACAATGATTCGGATCTTTACCTTGTAATTTTTTGCCCCAAGATACGTCATAGATATCTTTTGACATGGTTTGGTTTTGAACTTCATGACCAAATACACCCGCCATACCACAGCAACCGACTTTTTCTACCTTCAAGGTTTGTCCAAATTGCGCAAAAATAT
>JAGZRY010000138.1 GCA_018381425.1 Haemophilus parainfluenzae | reverse complement strand
AGGGAGTTCAGTCATTGCCCAACGAGGTTTAACATCAATGGCGAGATCGCTATGCTGACCTTGTTTTAAGCGTAAAAAGCCCGTATAGGCAATCATGGCTCCATTATCGGTACAAAATTGAGGCTGTGGATAAAACACTTCACCACCAAGATTTTTCATCATAGTGCCAAGGGTTTCACGTAATTTTTTGTTTGCACTCACCCCACCAGCAATCACTAAACGCTTATAGCCGGTTTCTTTTAAGGCACGTTTACATTTGATTGCGAGCGTATCCACGACGGAATCTTGGAAAGCAAATGCAATATCTGCTTTGGTTTGTTCGGTTAATTCGCCTTCTTGTTTGAGCGCCTGATTAATGGTGTTAGCCGCTGAGGTTTTTAAACCTGAAAAGCTAAAATCAAGGCCTGGTCGATCTGTCATTGGACGTGGAAACACAAAACGATCTGGCAATCCTTTTTCGGCTAAACGTGAAAGTGCTGCACCGCCAGGGTAATCTAACCCTAATAATTTCGCGGTTTTATCAAAGGCTTCACCTGCAGCATCATCAATGGATTCGCCAATGACTTCATATTTACCTACACCATCAACGCGCACTAATTGAGTGTGTCCACCTGAAACTAAGAGGGCAATGAATGGAAAGTGCGGTCGATTTTCATCAAGCATTGGCGCAAGTAGATGACCTTCCATGTGGTGTACGCCAATAGCGGGCACATTCCAGGCATAAGCCAGTGAACGCGCGATCGTTGCACCCACTAATAATGCGCCCACTAAACCTGGGCCACTTGTATAGGCGATACCATCAATTTGATCAGCGGTTAAATTGGCTTCTTCTAATGCGGCTTTAATTAATGGTGCCGTTTTGCGAATGTGATCGCGGGAAGCCAGTTCAGGCACCACACCGCCGTAATCCGCATGTAAGGCTATTTGCGTGTAGAGCTGATTGGCAATTAAGCCTTTGTCTTCATCATAAATCGCGACGCCTGTTTCATCACAGGAGGTTTCGATCCCTAAAATACGCATTTTCTTCTCATTTTATTAAAAAATTGGCAAAGATTTTACCTTGTTTAGCCCGCTTAAACCAGTTCAAACGCCAAATTTTCAGCAAATAGGCGATCTTTCCTTTGCTTTTGCGGGGAAGATCGATTAGAATTGCGTCCTTTATTGAATTTGCCGTTCATTCGGCAGTAATAAAAATTTAAAATTGCAATTAAATTAAACTCATTGAGGTGATTGGCTTATGCCTGTAATTAAAGTACGTGAAAACGAATCATTTGACGTAGCTTTACGTCGTTTCAAACGCTCTTGCGAAAAAGCTGGTATTTTAGCAGAAGTTCGCGCTCGTGAATTCTATGAAAAACCAACTACAATCCGTAAACGTGAAAAAGCAACGCTTGCTAAACGTCACGCTAAACGTAATGCTCGCGAAAACGCGCGCAATACCCGTTTATACTAATTTGTAGTATTTTCTAACTCGAGTTAAGACAAACCGTGAAACCTTTTGGGTATCACGGTTTTGTTGCTTTAAACTCATCGAAAAAAGTCACGCAAAATCAACCGCACTTTCGCATCATATTCAAGGAGGCAAGGCAATGAAAGGCTCTATTCCACGCCAATTTATTGATGATCTGCTCACAAAATCGAATATCGTCGATGTGATTAATGCACGCGTGAAACTCAAAAAAGCGGGACGAGATTATCAAGCTTGTTGTCCGTTTCATCACGAAAAAACACCCTCTTTCACGGTAAGTGAAAAAAAACAATTCTATTATTGTTTTGGTTGCGGTGCGAAAGGCAATGCCATTTCATTTTTAATGGATTATGACAAATTAGAATTTGTTGAAGCCGTTGAAGAACTTGCCGCTTCGGCAGGACTTGAAGTGCCTTATGAAAAACGCCCAAATCAATTCGGCAGTAAACCGGATGTGAGCTATCAGACAAAACGTAATTTATATGATTTGATGCAAGAGATTGCGTCGTTTTATCAAGCTCAACTCCCGCTAAATATTCCTGCTCAAAGCTATCTTCAGCAACGTGGTTTATCGCCAGAAATTATTGCTCGTTTTCAAATTGGTTATGTACCCAATGCGATGGATACGGTGTTGCGTCAATTCGGTAAAAATCGAGAAGAACAGAAAAAGCTATTTGATCTAGGCATGCTTTCTCGCAATGATCGTGGCAATGTGTACGATAAATTCCGTAATCGCATTATGTTTCCGATTCGGGATAAACGTGGTCGTACGGTTGCCTTTGGTGGACGTGTTTTAACAGATGAAAAGCCTAAATATTTGAACTCACCCGAAACCATTACATACCATAAAGGTAATGAACTTTATGGCTTGTATGAAGCCTTACAAATCAATGATGAGCCAGAAAAACTATTAGTGGTTGAAGGCTACATGGACGTGGTGGCGTTGGCGCAATTTGGTGTGAATTATGCGGTAGCTTCTCTTGGGACATCGACGACCTCGGAGCAAATTCAATTATTGTTCCGTTCAACGGAGCAAGTCATTTGCTGCTACGATGGTGATAGAGCAGGGTGTGATGCCGCGTGGCGCGCACTTGAAAACGCCTTACCTTATCTGGAAGACGGACGACAAATTAAGTTTATTTTCCTGCCTGATGGAGAAGATCCGGATACTTATATTCGTCAATATGGTCAAGAAAAGTTTGAAGAATATATTGAGCAAGCTCAGTCTCTCACGGAATTCTTATTTGCACATTTAAGTCCACAGGTGGATTTTTCAACGCAAGAAGGGCGAGGCAAGCTAGTAGCCCTAGCGGTGCCTTTAATTCGTCAAATCCCTGGCGATATGCTGCGTCTATCATTGCGAAATATGTTGGCACAAAAGCTCGGGATCTTTGATCAATCACAGCTTGAAAGCTTAATTCCAAATCAAATAGACAAAGCTGAACCCAAACCTAAAACGCCACAAAAAACAATTAAGAAAACGCCAATGCGTGTGGTGATTTCGCTGTTATTACAGAATTCACAATTAGTGAATCGCATTTCGGATGTGGGTTTACAAGCCTTAAAGCATGAGGCAGGTTACGAATTACTCGAAAAATTGACCGCACTTTGCCGTGAACGAGAAGGCATTACAACAGGGCAAATTTTAGAATATTTTCGCGATACAGAATTCAGCAAGCCCCTTGAAATATTGGCTTCTTGGGATCATCTATTAGACGACTTAGAAATCATTAATGCATTCTCTCAAAACTATCGTCGATTGAATATTCAAGCAATTGAACGTGACATTGAAATGCTTATCGCCAAAGAAAGAGCGGAAGGCTTAAATGATCAAGAACGAGCAATTTTAGTGAATTTGCTCAAGGGAAAAGAAGAGCAGAAAAAACAGTTAGTTAATCCGTCATAACAATGATAGAATCTCCTGTTCAAAACAAGGGCTTTTATCTTCCAAAAATAACGCAAAACGGGAATAAAAATGGAACAAAATCAACAATCTACCGCAGAGCAATATTCAGAACAAATTGAACAGCTTATGGAATTGGGTCGTACGCAAGGTTATTTAACCTATGCGGAGATTAATGACTTACTTCCGGAAGATGTGATCGATCCGGAATATTACGATAAGTTGTTGCAGACTTTACAGCATGATGCGGGTATTCCGGTTCTTGATGAAGCACCGGAAAGTGACGAAATGATGTTGAATGACACGATTCCGGATGAAGATGCAGTGGAAGAAGCAACGCAGATTTTATCCAATGTGGAATCTGAAATTGGTCGTACAACCGATCCTGTGCGTATGTATATGCGTGAAATGGGTACCGTTGATCTTCTTACCCGTGAAGATGAAATCAGCATTGCAAAACGTATTGAAGAAGGGATTGATGAAGTTCAAACTGCCATTGCAGCATACCCAGAAGCGTTAACTGAATTATTAGATAATTATGATCAAGTTGAAGCGGGTAATTATCGTTTAGCTGATTTAATTACAGGCTTTGTGGATCCCAATGTTCCTGAAGAGGATACCGTAAACATTGATGAAAATTTTGCGGATGAAGATGAAAGTGCTGAATCTTCGGCAGACATTGATGATGAGAGCGATGAAGAAGATGAAAGCGATAGCAGCTCAAGTTCTGATGACAGTGATTCAGATAACAGCATCGATCCTGAAGTAGCGCGTGAAAGATTTGCAGCATTAAGAGAACAACATACTAAAACATTAGCAACTATTGTAAAACATGGACGTAGTGGTAAACGTGCAAAAGAGCAAATTACTCAATTAGCAGATATCTTCAAACAATTCCGTTTAGTGCCTAAACAATTTGATGTACTTGTTTTATCAATGAAGAATATGATGAAACGTGTACGTTCAGAAGAGCGTCAACTACAAAAAGTATTAGTTGATATTGCGGGTATGCCAAAAGATGAATTTGAGGCACTGATTATTGCTAATGGCAGCAGTGATGCATGGGTAGCAAAAGCATTAAAATCAACGAAAGCTTGGGCAAAACGTTTACCAAAATATGAAGAGCGCATCCGTTTATCTTTAGATAACTTAGCGAATATTGAGCAAAATACCAATCTTACCATCCAACAAATGCGTGAGATTTGTGATGCGGTATCTCGTGGTGAGCAAAAAGCACGCCGTGCGAAAAAAGAAATGGTTGAAGCGAACTTACGTTTGGTGATCTCTATTGCGAAAAAATATACCAACCGAGGTTTACAATTCTTGGATTTAATTCAAGAAGGGAATATTGGTTTGATGAAAGCGGTAGATAAATTTGAATACCGTCGTGGTTATAAATTCTCTACTTATGCAACCTGGTGGATTCGTCAGGCCATTACTCGTTCTATTGCGGACCAAGCACGTACAATCCGTATTCCTGTTCATATGATTGAAACGATTAACAAATTAAATCGTATTTCTCGTCAAATGTTACAAGAAATGGGACGTGAAGCCACACCGGAAGAACTTGCTGAGCGCATGGGCATGCCAGAAGATAAAATTCGTAAAGTGCTTAAAATTGCGAAAGAACCTATTTCTATGGAAACCCCAATCGGTGATGACGATGATTCACATTTAGGTGATTTTATTGAGGATTCAACTCTTGAATTGCCATTAGAT
>JAGZRY010000137.1 GCA_018381425.1 Haemophilus parainfluenzae | reverse complement strand
TCTCAACTTAATTTTGATAATGAATAAGAGTTTATCTTCAGATGAAATAAGGTTTTAAGTATAACCGCACTTTAGTTATCTTTCAAAAAAATTATCAAGTAAACGCAACGTTGGCGAAAGCTTATACAATTGGATCAATAAAAATGTGATCAGGATCATAAATATATTATCTTTATGTTTATTCTACGCCTAATTAAGTAGAGAATAACTAAACTTATATTGTTAAATGTGAAAGGAGACGCGCATGAAATTAAAAAAATTAACAGCACTCATGATGCTCGGATTAGGTTTTTCGGTTGCACAAGCTTCGGAATTACCGAATATTACAATTTTGGCGACGGGCGGCACTATTGCTGGAAGTGGTGAAACCGCCGTTTCTTCTACTTATAAAGCGGGGCAACTCAATGTTGATGCATTAATTGATGCAGTGCCTGAAATTAAGCAACTTGCGAATGTAAAAGGTGAGCAAATTGTGAAGATGGGTTCACAAGATATGAGCGATGATGTGTGGTTAAAATTAGCCAAAGCCATCAATGCACAATGTAAAGATACTGATGGTTTTGTGATTACTCATGGTACCGATACCATGGAAGAAACCGCTTATTTCTTAGATCTTACCGCGAAATGTGAAAAACCAATTGTATTAGTGGGGGCAATGCGTCCTGCGACAGAAAAAAGTGCGGATGGTCCGTTAAACCTTTATAACGCCGTCGTCGTGGCAACGGATAAAAAATCATCTGGTCGCGGTGTATTAGTGGCGATGAATGGTGAAGTATTAGGTGCACGTGATGTGACCAAAATGAGTACCACTGCAGTACAAACATTCCATTCACCAAACTATGGTACCTTGGGTTATATCCATAACAGTAAAGTAGATTACGAACGTTCGCCTGAAAGTAAACATACCGTAAATACACCATTTAACGTAGATAAATTAGACAGCTTGCCGAAAGTGGGCATTGTTTATGCTTATTCTAATGCACCAATTGAGCCGTTAAATTCATTATTAGATGCGGGCTATCAAGGTATTGTTTCAGCGGGTGTAGGTAATGGTAACGTGAATGCCGCACACTTAGAACGTTTAGAAAAAGCGGCGAAAGATGGCGTTGTGGTAGTACGTTCATCTCGTGTGCCGACAGGTTACACAACGCGTGACGCTGAAGTGGATGATTCTAAATATGGCTTTGTGGCTTCAGGTACATTGAATCCGCAAAAAGCACGAGTGTTATTGCAATTAGCCTTAACACAAACAAAAGATCCAAAAGTGATTCAACAATACTTTGAGGATTTCTAAGAAAGCTATTGAAAGTGCGGTCAGAATTTGAATCAAATTTTAACCGCACTTTCGGATAAAATAGGCTAATCCAAGTAATAAATATAGATAATGCACTAGTTTGTTGTTAATATATGTTCTGGAATTATTTTAAAAATTAATATGGAGAAAATATTATGATTTGGGCTCAACTTTTAGTCGTCCTACTCTTTATTTACCTAGGGGCTAGATTAGGCGGTATTGGTATCGGTTTCATGGGTGGTATGGGTGTTGTGGCACTTTCACTACTTGGCTTAAAACCAGGTGCAATTCCGTTTGATGTAATTTCAGTTATCATGTCTGTAATCATGGCAATTGCGGCAATGCAAGTTGCGGGTGGTATGGATTTCTTAGTGAAAATGGCTGAAAAAATCCTACGTAAAAATCCAAAATATATCACTTTCCTTGCACCAACGGTAACTTACTTTATGACTGTACTTGCAGGTACTGGTCACACAGCGTTCTCAACACTTCCAGTAATTGCTGAAGTGGCAAAAGAACAAGGTATTCGTCCTTCACGTCCACTTTCTATTGCGGTTATCGCTTCACAAATTGCGATTACAGCCTCTCCAATTTCTGCAGCGGTGGTATTCCTTTCTGCTGAATTAGAGAAAAACTTTGGTTTAAGTTACTTACAATTATTAGGTATTTGGATCCCAACTACTTACGCAGCATGTATGATTACTGCGGTGATTTGTAACTTCCTTGGTAAAGATTTGAAAGATGATGAAGTTTACCAAGATCGTCTAGCAAAAGGTTTAATTACTATGCGTGGTGAAATGCAAATTGAGATCAAACCTTATGCAAAACGTTCTGTCGCAATTTTCCTTATCGCGATTTTAGTGGTCATGCTTTATGCAACTGCAATCAGTAAAACAGTTGGTTTAATTCAAAACCCAATTCTTTCTCGTGATAATGCGATTATCTCTTTCATGCTTGCGACTGCAGCGATTATTACTATGGCATGTAAAGTGGATACTGCAAACATTACCAATGCAGCAACCTTCAAATCAGGTATGTCAGCGGTAATTTGTGTGCTTGGCGTAGCATGGTTAGGTAATACTTTTGTTGAAGGTCATATCGATCAAATCAAAGCAGTATCAGCTGAGTTCTTACAACAATATCCTTGGAGTTTAGCGGTTATCTTGTTCTTCGCAAGTACCTTACTTTACTCACAAGCTGCAACTGCAAAAGCATTATATCCAACTGCAATTTTATTAGGTGTTTCTCCGGAAGCCGCAATTGCAGCCTTCGCCGCAGTATCAGCCCTATTCATCCTTCCTACTTACCCAACCTTAATTGCAGCAGTAGAAATGGATGATACTGGTTCAACCCGTATCGGTAAATATGTATTCAATCACCCATTCTTAGTGCCGGGTGTGATTGCAATCAGCTTATCTGTATTATTCGGCTTCTTAATGGCGGGTGCGGTTTTATAATCCTCCATTAAGCTAAAATAAATTAGAGCCATCTTGTCTTCGGATAAGATGGTTTTTTAATGGGGAACTTCTTCTTGTTGTGATACTCTAAAAGGCAACCTATGTTTATATATAAGGAAAACCAATGAAGTTATTTAAAATCCTTTTTGCTGCATTAATTGCCTACGTGCCAACAGCATGGTCTGCGGTGGATTATAATATTAAATACAGTTCCAATTATTTAATGCCTGCGTACGTGCATTTTAAGGCTGATGGTTCACAGTATTCAGTCAATGCAAAAATTAATATTCCGTTGTACAACATTGTGTTTACTTCTCGTGGTTCACAAAACGCGAGTCAATTTCAAATGGTGAATTATCAAGATGTGCGTAATGGTAAAACGTATGCAATTTCTAAAATTTCGCCAACAACCATTGAATACGGTAAAGTGAAAAATGGGTTAGAAACTGAGCCGTTAAAATTACCAACTTTTGATTTATTCACCATGGCATTTCAGTTGAGCTATTACGATAAACTGCCAACTAGTTTCCAAATCACAAACGGTAAAAAACTTTACCCAATGGAAAATGTGAATGTGAAGAAAGTGGAAAAAAAGATCCAATATAACAAGCAAACAGTCACGGAAATCACCTATTCATTTAAAACCGGTAACAAAGACATTATGGTGAAGAAATTCTCAGGTGAGCAATTTCCACGTTATATCAAATACAGCCGAGATGGCGATGATTACGAGTTAGAGTTTGATGAGTTTGTAAAATAGCATCAGATGAGAAAAAGAAGCCACGCAAGATTGCGTGGCTTTTTATTTTATTGTGCATACATAAATACTTGAGTAAGAAGAAGTATCGATGAGATAACAAATTGGCAGCCTACGATTGGCATGACAAATTTCAACCATTTATTGAATGGAATACCAAGCATTTGTAACGTAACAAGGACTAATCCTGTTGGTGCAAGGAACAACATAATATATTGCCCCCAGTTGTAGGCTGATACGACGATGTCTCTTGGAATGCCCACAGTATCAGCTAGCGGAGCCATAATTGGCATAGCGAGTACGGCAAGACCTGAAGATGAAGGTACAACTAGCCCTAAGAAGATGAAGATAAGAAGCTGACCAATAATAAAGACGCCGCCATTCATTCCATCGACAAGATGTGTCATATAATCGAGAATCGTGTCAGAAATCATCCCTTGTTCCAGAATGATATTGACTGCTCGAGCGAGTCCGATAATCAATGCGACGCCAACTAATTCAGAAGCACCATGAGTAAAGCCATTTACGACATCTTTTTCAGGCAATCCGCTGATAAACATAATAATGATGGTGATGGCCAGGAAGGAAGTCGCCATCTGAGGGAACCACCAACCGCCAAACATCACCCCCCATACCATGAGAGGAAAGGCGCCACTAAATAGAATCAGAATCAGTTTTCTTCTAAAGGTAAATTCAACGGTTGCATTGGGATCGATATCTTTCATATAGAGATCATAGAAGGCTTGGCGATCGTCATAGGTATAAGAAAATTCAGGATTAGCACGCAGTTTTTTACAATACCAATACATGTAAGCAATCACACACGCACCACCAAGAATCAGACCCAGTGTACGAAATCCCATTCCTTCCGTGAATGGAATCCCTGCCGCATTTGAAGCGATGACAACGGAAAATGGATTGATTGTTGAGAAGGCAGTGCCCATCGAGGCTGCGAGGAATATGGCGCCAACACAGACAATAGAATCATAGCCTAAGGCTAAAAAGACAGGAACAAGAATTGGGTAGAAGGCTACCGCTTCTTCCTCAATACCACAAGCCGTACCGCCTAACAGCATTAACACACAGACAGCAAAGACAACGGAGAATTCATTTCCTTTCGTTTTTTTGGTGAGAGACATTAATCCGGCATTGAATGCTCCTGTTTTGTTTATCACACCAATCATTCCACCGAGTATGAAGATAAAAATCATAATATCTGCGACTTCAATGGTGCCATCCACCATGGCGTGAATCATATCGGTAATGCCTTTCTCGTGTTGTTCAATGCGTTGATAGGTATTGGGGATAGCAATCGGCTTTTTGATAATGCCGTTGGTGAAATTAGAAAGTTGAATTTTGATATTGAGTTGATTAAGGGTTTGTTCTGTTGCTGGATAGCTTTGATCGGGAATTCCGTGAGTTTTGACAATAAAATGATTTTCGGTGGTGTCGTAGGAAAGTTTTGAGTAGGACCCTGAGGGAATAAGCCAAGTAAGACCAATAGCAATAAGAAGAATAATAAAGAGAATGCTAAATGCGGAAGGGAATTTCATCTTTTTCTTTGATGCTTCCATTATGGAGAACTCCTTGTGTTCGGATTA
>JAGZRY010000136.1 GCA_018381425.1 Haemophilus parainfluenzae | reverse complement strand
AAAATCGCTGGGAACAACGCAAGGAAAACCGTAATCATCATACGTTTTGAGTCTAACGCATCACGAACGTGTGTGTTTTTGTGCGTTACCGTACCTGGTGTATAAAGCAAGGTATAAATCGATTCAAAGACCGGATAAAGCTTGCTGTATTTACCACCTGGTAAAAACGCGGGTTCCATTTTTTCAAAAAGATTTTTTAAACCCATTTTTAACCTTCCTTCTCAATCTTATCTAATACTTGACGCAAGATTGAACCGTATTCATATTTGCCCGGGCAAACGAAAGAACATAATGCTAAGTCTTCTTCATCTAATTCAAGACAACCTAACGCTTGTGCGCCATCGGTATCGCCCACGATTAAATCACGTAATAATAATGTCGGTAAAATATCCAACGGCATTACGCGCTCATAGCTACCGATTGGTACCATTGCACGCTCACCACCATTCTCTGCAGTAGTGAAGTTGAATAATTTTTTACCAAAGTGGCCTAATACGGTACGGGTAATCGAATATTTGTTCGATTGTGGAGTGATCCAACCTAAGAACTCTTTCTCATTACCTTCTGCAATCACAGAAACTTGTAATGCATAACGACCTAAATAGTCGTGAGCATCTTTTGCTGTTTGACCACAAAGCACAGAACCAGAAATCACACGGTTATTACCGTCTTTTAACTCACCTGCCGTTAATTGAGAAAGGTTAGCACCAATTACGGTACGAACTAGACGAGGCTCTTTCACTTGCGGACCAGCAAGAGAAACAACGCGCTCAACATAAAGTTCGCCCGTAGTGAATAATTTACCTACAGCAATCACATCTTGGTAATTGATGTGCCATACGGTTTTATGAACACCAACCGGATCGATAAAGTGAATATGTGTACCCACTAAACCTGCAGGGTGAACACCGCCAAAATCATGTACTTTTAGGTTAGCTAAATCCACGGTTGGGATATTGCTATCACCCGCTTTACATAGATTTAATGGTTTATTTGGGAATAGACGACTTAATACTGTTAAACCGTCAATAAAATCTTGCCAATGCTCTTTTAACACCACCTCTGGATTTGCTGCCAAAGGATTGGTATCCATCGCATTTACAAACAGAGAAGAAGGTTCTGCATCTAAGGCAGGCACTTTGCTGAACGGACGGGTGCGGAACGCTGTCCACAAACCGGATTCAACGAGGTTTTGTTTAACTTGTTCAGAAGAAAGCGTATTGAGCTCACCTGCGTTATATTTAGCGAAAGTAACTTGATCGTTACCTTGCACATCAATGACCACAGATTGTAATACACGTTTTTCGCCACGATTAATTACAGTGATAGTACCACTCGCAGGGGCTGTGAAAACCACTCCTGGGTTTTTCTTGTCTTCAAAAAGCACTTGGCCTTTTTTCACAACATCGCCTTCACGTACCTTCATAGAAGGACGCATACCCACATACTCTTCACCAAGAATCGCAACCTGATTCACAGCGTTACCGCTATGGATTACTTGTGCTGGTTTTCCTGCAATAGGAAGATCCAAGCCTTTTTTGATTGTAATCATACTGTTTGCACTACTTTTCTAGGTTAAAAACACGATTGCGATTAAGGCATACACCCTAAAAACAATCTCGCGATTGAGCGTGACAGAAAACACTTTAAGATCAAAGCATTATTAACTGACACATAAATTTAAAAACTCAAATCTGTTTAATTCCTCGACGAGTAAGGAATTACTCACACATCCAGAAATTGAAATTCGAAAATTAAAAGCGCCTTATTCTATCGAAAAATGGGCTTTTATTCCACTTTACACCCTTACTTTTTGTGAAATATTTGTGAATCTTTTAGGCTTATACTTATTAGGAGTTAAAAATAAATAGAAATTAAAAAAGAGAGAATGTCTCTTACCTTCTCTCTTCTTATGAAAATCTAATATAGGGAACGTAAGGAAATACTTACTGTCCAACACCAAGACAATTTGGTGATTTTGGAAATGCTTCACCTAGACTCTCCCATTCGCTTTTTGTATAGAGGTGAAGCGCTAATGCGTGAATGCCATTTTTTAAATCATCGGCAAAAAGTTGGTAAAGTTTTTGGTGACGCTGCACCTTGCGCATGCCTTCAAAAGCATCGCTGACAATCACTAATTTAAAATGAGAATCAGCCCCTCGACCGGAACTGTGCATATGACTTTCATTTTCTACGGTGGCAAAGTGCGGTTGAAATTCGGCTTGAATTCTCTCTAATAATTCTTGCTGTTTTGACATAAATAAACTCCCTAACTTTTTGCTATACATTCAGCGTTAAGTTTGTAAGAATAACACAAATTAACCTAATTCAATGAGGAAATTATGAAAGTAACAAACAAAATCAAAGTATTATCAACAATGACATTGGCGGCTGCGACATTATTTTTAGCAGGTTGCCAAGCGCAATCTAATACCTTAACTTTTACCCCTCAATCGCCAACTGCATCAATGAATATTAACCAATCAGCAGTGGTAACAGTCAATACTCGCGATTCTCGTCCACAACAAGAAATTGCAACTTATACTAAATCAGGTGAGCTGATTAAATTAAATGCCTCACCAAGCGTCACTCAACTTTTCCAACAAGTAATGCAACAAAATTTAGTCAGCAAAGGTTTCCGCATTGGACAAGCTAATAATGCAAATGCTGGTGTAACCGTTGAAGTGAAAGAATTCAACACTCACGTAGATCAAGGTAATTTACGTTATACCTTGAACAGCAAAATCCAAGCAGTTGTTTATGTACAAGGTCCACGCGGACAATACAACAAAACCTTTAATGCGACCCGTTCACAATCTGGCGCATTTAATGCGAGCAATGATGAAATTCAAAAAGTATTAGGTGAAACCTTCAAAGATATTGTTAATAATATCTATCAAGATCAAGAAGTTACTAACGCAATTAATCAATATACCAATTAATTAAAAAGTGCCGTGTCCTTTTCAATAATCACTTGACGAATACGCCTTTCAAGCGTAACATTCGACCGATTTTTTAACGAGAAGGACACACACTTTGGACAGTCATAGTCGATACCGAATATCGCTTTAGACTCTCGCCTCTTATCAGCGAGAGCTCGCTGGTAATCAATTTACCTTTCTTCGGCATCTTTTATCGAACGAAACCCATTTTTAAAACATACAAAAATTTGACCGCACTTTTCTCTAGTGCCAATTTCGTTTGATCTTTTTTTGTTCACAGTTGGATCTTCATAATCCCAAAAGGAGTATGACCAATGATTAACGCTTTTGCCATTAACGATTCCCGCTTGCTTCGTATTGATGACGAACCAGCCGATCTCAGCTCTGCCATTTGGTTAGATTTGCTGGAGCCGACAGGGGAAGAACGTGAAATGTTGCAAGAAGGCTTAGGACAAAGTCTCGCCTCATTCCTCGAATTGGAAGATATCGAAGCGTCCGCACGTTTCTTCGAAGACGAAGATGGCTTGCACTTGCACTCATTCTTCTATTGTGAAGACGAAGAAAACTACGCTGACCTCGCAAGCGTAGCATTTACTATTCGTGATGGTCGTTTATTCACCCTGCGTGATCGTGAATTACCGGCATTCCGTTTATATCGTATGCGTTCCCGTAGCCAACGCTTATTGGAATGCAATGCGTATGAAGTCTTACTCGACTTATTTGAGACCAAAATTGAGCAATTAGCCGATGTTATCGAAAACGTTTATGCGGATTTAGAAAAATTAAGTCGCGTGATTTTAAACGGTACGCAAGATGAAGCTTTCAATGAAGCCTTAAATACCCTAACAGAACAAGAAGATACCAGTTCTAAAGTGCGTTTGTGTTTGATGGATACACAACGTGCATTGGGTTTCTTGGTGCGTAAAACTCGCTTACCGCCAAATCAGTTAGAACAAGCACGAGAAATCTTACGAGATATCGAATCATTGCAACCGCATAATGAATCATTGTTCCAAAAAGTAAACTTTTTAATGCAGGCGGCAATGGGTTATATTAATATCGAGCAGAATAAAATCATGAAATTCTTCTCGGTGGTGTCGGTGATGTTCCTACCGGCAACACTTGTGGCATCTACTTACGGGATGAACTTTGAATTTATGCCAGAGATCCATTTTAAATATGGTTACCCAATGGCTATTGGATTAATGATTGGTGCGGCGCTTACGCCTTATATCTATTTTAAACGGAAAGGTTGGTTATAATGGAAATTTCCCAAACTGCATTATTTTTAGGATCGATTATCGATCTGTATTGTTTAGTGTTAATTTTACGCGTATGGCTCCCCTTAGCGAACGTGGATTATTACAATCCTATTTCTCAATTTACGCTGAAATTAACCCAGCCAGTTATTGCCCCATTGCGTAAAGTTTTTCCTGTGGTGAAAAAAGTGGAAACTACTGCACTGGTTTTAGTCTTCTTGCTTTGCGGATTGAAATCGGTTCTGTTTGGCGGGTTAAATCTCAACTACTTCCTACTATTGGGCATATTAGGGCTGATTAAAAATATCGGTATAGCCATTTTCTATGTGTTAATCGCTGGCGCAATTTTAAGTTGGTTTAATCGTGGCAATAACCCTGCATTCTATGCGTTATATCAACTTACTGAGCCATTATTAAAACCAATTAAACGTATTTTACCAACTGTGGGCGCGATTGATTTTTCACCGATGGTTATCGCCATTATTCTGTTATTTTTGAATAATCTCTTTTACGACTACTTCCAGGTTTTATGGGCTATCGCCGCTTAAAGTGCGGTCAAAAATAACATTATTTTTTCGGGCTGGATCTTCCAGCCCTTATTGTAAATGTGGTGAGTAAATTTAGTTATGTCAGCAATCGAACAAACACCTGAAGGACTACGTCTTAAAATCATTCTGCAACCCAAAGCCAGTAAAGATCAAATTGTGGGATTGCATGATGATGAACTCAAAATCACGATTAGCGCACCACCTGTTGATGGTCAAGCAAATACTCACTTGCTGAAATTTTTGAGTAAAGCATTCAAAGTACCTAAAAGCTCGATAGTTCTTGAAAAAGGTGAATTAAACCGACATAAACAAGTTTGGATTCCTTCGCCTAAATTAATTCCATCTGAAATTCAAAATCTCTTATAAAATCAG
>JAGZRY010000135.1 GCA_018381425.1 Haemophilus parainfluenzae | reverse complement strand
GATTTATTGGATGAAAAAGAGTTTGAGATTTCTCAATTACGTTTTGATTGGTTAAAGGCAGGGAAAGGGATTGAAATCAAACTCGCGGGAAATCTTGCAATACATAAGCATATTCAATATGAAACTTCGCTTGTGGTGCCTTTATTGAATCAAGAAGAATGATCATGAAAAAAGGGATAGTGACACTAACGGCACTGATTTTACTTTCAGGCTTATTGGCGCTGATCTTATTATTTGATGAACAGATCTTTGCGTTTTTTCGAGCTCAAATGAGTCAGCGAAAATATTATGTAGAACAGAGCCTTCCTTTACAGAAAATCAGTCAGCAACAACAAACACACATTTGCCAAAACTTGCCTTTAAATGGTACTGAAAAAGTGAAACAAGTCTTTTTCGAGTCTTCAGGGGCAGAGGATAAAGTCGCCTATTCTGTTTGGTGTAAACGTGCAGAGTTATTTAAGAAATCGCCCACAAAAGGCATTAATGAAAATATGCTGAGGGATTTTATTTCCAGCGAAAAACAAGCTGATTTTCAACCGCACTTTGTGAAAGTAGATACTACTTTAACTGCTCAAAAAACACCACAAGTGTATTGGATAACGCAAAGCCAATTAGAAATTAAAGGGAATGTGAGTGGTATTCTGCTAGCAGAAGAAAATTTAACCTTAACTGGCAAAGGGCGAATTAGCGGTGCAGTGATTACTGGAGGCTCACTTAAGTTGGAGGGAGACGTGACGGTAGCTTACGGTAAAGCCGTGGTGACAAAACTCGTACAAGAATATAGCCAATGGAGTTTGGTGGATAAAAGTTGGAGTGATTTGAGTGCGCAAGATCAAAGTGAATAAAGGCATGTCGTTAATGTCACTTTTATTAGCCTTATCTATTTTCAGCGGGTTATTTTTGATTTTTAACCGATGGACGACTGAGCAACGAAAAAGTGCGGTCAGAATTTTTCAAGAATTTCAGGCGATTCAAATTGCTGAAAATCAGGCTCAACGTCAGTTTTTAGGCTTGTCTTGTGAAAATAGCGTAGAACAAAATGGCATTCAATTTGCAATTCAATGCAGTCATCATCAAGTGAATATACGCTATCCTCAAGGTGAATTTTTATTGAAAACCGAGTAAAATAACGCATTGTTTTTGCTTTCAAAAGGGCGTTACTTTGCTCGTTACTTATTATTCAAACCAACCAGAAATTCAAAAGGATATTTTAGTTTCGCTGTTGGAAAATTTACCGCAACATGATCCGTTTCAATCTGACATTGTGTTGGTGCAAAGCCCAGGTATGGCACAATGGTTGCAAATGGAAATTGCTAAAAAACGCGGCGTTGCAGCGAATTTCCAATTCCCCATGCCTTCCAGTTTTATTTGGAAACTTTACGCTGATAATTTGCCGAATGTTTCCACGCAAAACCCTTTTGAAAAAGATTCAACGTTATGGCGATTAATGCGATTAATCCCTACTTTTTTACAGCAAAAAGAATTTGAACCATTAAAAAAATATTTAGCATCTTCACCTGCATCAGAACAACAAAAACTTTATCAATTAAGCCTAAAAGTTGCCGATTTATTTGACCAATATCTCGTCTATCGTCCCGAATGGATTGCCGCATGGGAAGAAAATAACGATGAAAAGATCTTGGCTCAAATTAATCAGCAAAAGCAGGGGGGGGCGGCGTTAAATCCTACCTTTCTTTCTCAAATTAAAGGCAATATTCACTGGCAGGGAATTTTATGGCGAGCCTTGGTGAATGATGTCCAACGTGATTTCGGTGGAAAAGCAAAACATCGTGCTGCACTTAATCAACAATTTTTAGCATTATGTCGTGATCCCAATGCGACGCTCAACTTACCAGAACGTATTTTTATTTTTGGTATTCCAGCATTGCCAACGGTTTATCTCAATATTTTCCAAGGTATTTCAGCTAAAACAGACGTACATTTATTCTTCAATAATCCATGTCAAGAATACTGGGGCGACCTGCGAGATCTGAGTAAATCCTATTTATTAGAAAGACAGCGTTTCGTGCAAGAAAGTGATGATGTGAAGCCTTTAATTTCAGCCGAGCAAGTGTCATGGGAACCTGCTGACCTTGATTACACCAATCAACAAGAAGAATTGTTCAGCGGAAATCCGCTTTTAGCCTCTTGGGGAAAAATGGGACGGGATTTTCTCTATCAATTAGTGCGTGATGAAGAAAATATTCAAGCCATTTCCCGTGATTACTATGCGGAACTTCCTGAAAAAACGTTACTAGGACAGATCCAAAATCAAATTTTGACGTTGAGTCATGGTGCATTAAATGTAGAGAAAAATGACCGCTCTTTGGTCGTGAAATCTTGCCATAGCGCGATGCGAGAAGTTGAAGTGCTGCATGATTATTTGTTGGATTTATTCAATCAAAATCAGCATAAGCCAAAAGAAGAGCAGATTACACCAAAAGATGTGGTGGTCATGGTTGCTGATGTTAACCAATATACGCCTTATATTCAGGCTGTCTTTGGTACGAATAGTGCGGATGCACCTACTATTCCATTCTCGATTTCTGACAGTAAATTGTCTGAAAGTGATGTGATCGTGTCGAGCTATCTTTCCCTGCTAAATTTAAGAGAAAGTCAGTTTGGCGCGGAAGAAGTACTGGCTTTATTGGATATTCCCGCTATCCGTGAGCGTTTTAATATTGCCCTTGTAGATCTCGAACAAATCCGTGAATGGGTGAAAGAGTCGGGTATTCGCTTTGGTTTAGAAAAACTGCAGAATACACTGAATTTTAACGCATGGCAGGCGGGACTTGAACGTATGACTTTAGGTTATGCGATGCGTGAAGAGCAAGGCGTTTGGCAGGACAGTCTTGGACTTGATAGTAGCTATGGATTGAAAGGGCAGTTAGTCGGTGCGGTGAATCAATTTTTTACAGCCCTAAATAAATGGCATCAAGATTTGCAAAAGGCACACAATATTGAAAAATGGCGTGAAAAATTAACCGCACTTTTGACGGATTTCTTTGTGCAAAATGAAGAAACTGCGGATACCTTATTTTATATTCAGGATTGTATCAATGCCTTTGCCGATGATTTGCAGACCGTCAATTTTGAAGAAACTTTGCAAGCGGATGTGATTGCGGAAGTGATGTCTGCACGTTTAGAAGAAACACCAAATAGCCTTCGCTTCTTAGCAGGGAAAGTGAATTTCTGCACGCTTTTACCAATGCGATCTATTCCTTTCAAAGTGGTGTGTTTGCTTGGGATGAATGAGGCTGATTACCCACGCAGTCATACACCAAATAGTTTTGACTTAATGCAATATCATCATCAAAAAGGCGATCGTGTTCGTCGAGACGATGATCGTTACTTATTCCTTGAAGCCTTACTGGCTGCAAGATCTCATTTTTATGTGAGTTATGTGGGCTGTTCGATTATTGATAATCAACCCAAAGAGGCTTCAGTGTTAGTGAGCCAGTTAATTGATTATATTAATCATTATTCAGAAAATGGCTTGAGAATTGAACAACATCTAATGACGGCGTTTAGTCCAAGTAATTTCCAAAATAAAGGGAAAATTAACCGCTCTTTTGCAAAAAAATGGCTGCCGATTGCGCAATTCCAAGAAAGAAAATGTCATGAATTTGTTGTGCCTATGGGCGAAAATCAAGATCCAATAACGGAAATTGAACTCGATCGTTTTGTGAGTTTTGTTGAAAATCCAGTGAAATTCTTTTTTGAAAAGCAGCTTGGCGTGTATTTCCGAGATGAAGGTGATCGCATTGAAGAAAGTGAAAACTTCACGTTAAATGGTTTGGATCGTTATCGCATTAATAATGAGTTATTGCATTTAGAGGAAGCGCAATTTAACGATTATTTCGCCAAACAGCGAGTAAAAGGCATCATGCCACGCGGCGAGTTTGCGGAAGTTTGTGCGCAATCCATTCGTGCTGATGTATTGGCTTTTAAAGAGAAAATTAAGGATTATTCTTCACCCCACAGTGAGAGTGTTGATTTTGTGGTGGAAACGGCACAAGGCAATATTCGCTTGTTTGGCTATATGGAGCCATTATTTGGTGATGAAAATCAGATAATCGAATGGCGATTTGCAAAATATAAAGATCGTTATCGTATTCGTC
This sequence comes from Haemophilus parainfluenzae, assembly GCA_018381425.1. Taxonomy (GTDB): domain Bacteria; phylum Pseudomonadota; class Gammaproteobacteria; order Enterobacterales; family Pasteurellaceae; genus Haemophilus_D; species Haemophilus_D parainfluenzae_O. The sequence continues at coordinate 1,000 of JAGZRY010000135.1, read as the reverse complement.
CATGGCTTTATTATCTCATTCAACTGGCGACAAAAGAGAACGCACTGCCACCACGTATTATCGCTAAAGATAAGGATTTAACATTAAAAACAATAGAAAAATCAACCGCACTTGAGAAACTGAAAATGTATATCGAGGCTTATTTACAAAGCCAGCAACAAATTCAGCTCATTCCAACGGAAAATATAGCGAAGTTTATTGAAAAAGATGAAAGTGCGGTCAATTTTGACAATGTTTTAGCGAATATCGAATCCCTTGCGAAAGATGATCCTTATGGTTACGGTAAAGCTGATCCTTATTGGGCGAGGGTGTTGGGGCAAACAGAACAATTTAAATCGAAGGATGGTCTCTTGCAGTTGGTGAAACAAACCACATCCTGGTTTGGAGAAATGTTGTCTTAAAGCGGATCTTCAGATCGAAAAGATCTTGGATTTTTGATAAGATGCTGACTTAAGAATAATTTTGAAAAGGATCTAAAATGCGTTGTCCGTTTTGTTCAACTGAAGAAACTAAGGTGATTGACAGCCGTTTGGTTTCTGATGGGTATCAAGTGCGTCGTCGTCGGGAATGCGGGAATTGTCATGAGCGCTTTACCACCTTTGAAACGGCCGAATTAGTGGTGCCAAAAATTATTAAAAATGATGGGTCACGCGAGCCGTTTAACGAAGATAAATTGCGTAGCGGTATTCAACATGCATTAGAAAAACGCCCTGTAAGTTCGGATGATGTGGAAAAAGCCATCAGCCATATTATTATCCAATTACGTGCGACGGGTGAACGAGAAGTACCAAGTCATCTCGTAGGTAAATTAGCCATGAATGAGCTGAAAGAATTAGATAAAGTGGCGTATATCCGTTTTGCGTCCGTTTATTTGAGCTTTGATAATATCAATGAATTCACCAAAGAAATTGAAAGCTTAAAGGATTAATATGAGTGACACCTTTTCCCCTGATGACGTGAAATTTATGCAACTGGCTCTTGAGCTTGCGGCAAAAGGGCA
>JAGZRY010000134.1 GCA_018381425.1 Haemophilus parainfluenzae | reverse complement strand
GAGTTTAATTTCAGACATAGTTTTCTGCTTGAATAAAAATAGTGGCGTATTGTAGCGAAAAAGGGCTAATTTCTCAATCTATAAGGCTAAGACTAAAACACCTGAGAGAATTAATAGACTTCCTATGACTAATTTCATGCTTAAGGGTTCGCCTAACAATACCACGCCTAAAATAATGGCAATCACCACACTGAGTTTATCAATAGGTGCAACCCAAGAGGCGGGCGCCATTTGTAACGCGCGATAATAACAAAGCCAAGATAGGCCCGTAGCCACACCAGAAAGAATTAAAAAGGTAAACGGTTTTGCAGCAATATGTTGTGGCAGTTGCCATTCGTTACGTGCGCTAATGATACCTGCTGTAACGAGTAAAACCACAATCGTACGGATAAAAGTCGCGAGGTTACTGTTAATGCCTTCAACCCCTAATTTGCCTAAAATAGCGGTAAGTCCAGCGAAAAAGGCTGAACCAATAGCAAAAAATACCCAATTCATGATGTCTTCCTATTTTATTGTTAATATTGACCGCACTTTTCCGCTATAATAACGGAAAACTCATCAAGACAGAATAAGACATGAACCAAATTAATATTGAAATCGCCTATGCCTTGCCGGATCGCTATTATTTGAAATCCTTCAAAGTGGATGAAGGCACAATGATCCAAACGGCTATTTTGCAATCAGGTATTTTACAACAGTTTGCCGAAATCGATTTGCGTGAAAATAAAGTGGGGATTTATTCCCGTCTAGTAAAACTAAACGATCAATTAAAAGACGGCGATCGTATTGAAATTTACCGTCCATTATTAGCCGATCCTAAAGAGATTCGTCGTAAACGTGCAGCAGAGCAAGCCAAAGCCGCACAAGAAAAAGCTCAACAAGAAAAACAGGAAAAGGAGTAAAAAAATGACCGCACTTTCCAACCAATATTGTCTGCCTGATGGCATTACCCCTGAAATTTTCCTGCGTGATTATTGGCAGAAAAAACCATTAATTATTCGTAATGGTTTGCCTGAAATTGTGGGTCAATTTGAGCCTGACGATATCATCGAATTAGCACAAGGCGAAGATGTGACCGCGCGTTTAGTGAAAACCTTTTCAGATGATAATTGGAAAGTATTTTTTAGTCCGTTATCCGAAGAAGATTTTGCGGATGTACCGGAGAAATGGTCGGTGCTTGTCCAAAATTTAGAACAATGGAGTACTGAATTAGGTCAATTTTGGAATAAATTTGGCTTTATCCCACAATGGCAACGCGACGATATTATGGTGTCTTATGCACCTAAAGGCGGTTCCGTTGGTAAGCATTATGACGAATATGATGTGTTCTTGGTGCAAGGCTATGGACATCGCCGTTGGCAGCTAGGCAAATGGTGTGATTCTTCCACAGAATTTAAACCGAATCAGCCGATCCGTATTTTTGACGATATGGGTGAATTGGTGATTGATGAAGTGATGAACCCAGGTGATATTCTTTATATTCCCGCTCGTATGTCACATTACGGTGTGGCAGAAGATGATTGCTTGACCTTTTCTTTCGGTTTGCGTTACCCGAATTTAGCAGACATTTTCGATAACGTGAATAAAGCGTTTTGTCATCAAGATCCTGAATTGAATTTAAGCGAATTCCAATTACCGTTACGCTTAACGCAATCTGAGCAGCGTACGGGCAAATTGGCAGATGAAAATATTCAGGCAATGAAAAAACAATTCTTAGCGAAATTGGCAGAGTCAGAAGCCTTTGATGTCTTGTTCAAACAAGCTGTAGCTAGTACAGTGAGCTCACGTCGTTATGAAATGTTAGTATCCGATGAAATGTCCGATCCTGACGACGTGCGGTCAATTTTAGAAGAGGAACAAGGTGTATTAATGCAGGACAATAACTGCAAATTGCTTTACACCGAAAATCCGCTCCGCATTTATGCTAATGGCGAATGGTTGGATGAAGTGAATGTTATTGAAGCGGAAGTGTTGAAACGTCTTTCCGATGGTGAAGCGCTAGATTGGGCATTCTTAAATAATTTAGTGAATGATACAGAAGATCCTGAAAGCACGATGGAATTATTGCTCGATTCGATTTGTAACTGGCTAGATGATGGTTGGGTGTTGATTGAATAATGTCTGAAAATATTTACTCCGTTTCCCAGCTTAACAGCGCAGCCCGTCAAATGTTGGAAGGGAATTTTTCGCAGATTTGGCTTACAGGGGAGATTTCTAATTTCACTCAACCTGTGTCAGGGCATTGGTATTTAACGCTGAAAGATGAAAATGCCCAAGTTCGCGGTGCGATGTTCCGCATGAAAAATTTGCGAGTGGGGTTTCGTCCGCAAAACGGCATGCAAGTCTTGGTGCGGGCAAATGTCAGTTTATATGAGCCTCGCGGTGATTATCAGCTGATTATTGAATCCATGCACCCTGCTGGCGAAGGATTATTGCAACAGCAATTTGAAGCGCTAAAAATGAAATTGGCAGCTGAAGGATTGTTTGCACAAAACCTGAAGAAAAGCTTGCCAGATTTTGCCAAAGCAGTGGGCATTATTACGTCTTCTACAGGCGCGGCTTTACAAGATATTCTGCATATTTTGGCTCGCCGCGATCCCAGTTTAAAAGTGGTGATTTATCCAACGGCAGTGCAAGGCAAAGAAGCAACGGCTGAAATCGTCCAAATGATTGAGCTCGCTAATGCCCGTCAAGAAGTGGATGTATTGATTGTCGGCCGTGGTGGTGGTTCTTTAGAAGATCTTTGGTGCTTTAATGAAGAAGAAGTGGCACGTGCGATTTTCCGTTCTAATTTACCAATTATCAGTGCAGTAGGCCATGAAACCGATGTCACCACCGCAGATTTTGTGGCTGATTTACGTGCGCCAACCCCCTCTGCGGCGGCAGAGTTAGTGAGTCGCAATCAGCAGGAATTACTTCAACAGTTAGCCTATAAACAACAGCGTTTGGAGATGGCGTTAGATCGTATTTTTAGTCATCAACAACAACGTTTGCAACAGTTACGTTTGCGCCTGCAAAATCAACATCCACAAAATCAATTATTGATGCAAAAAGCCAAAACGGCGCAATTACATCATCGTTTAGTCTTGGCGATGCAGCGTCAAATGGATAAAACGCAGCAAAAATTGACCGCACTTTCCGCGCGCTTAAAACAAAATCCGTTGCCTTATCGCTTGCAAAAACAATCCCAATATTTAGCTCAGTTACAAGTGCGGTTAAATTTAGGGGCGAATCGTCAAGTCACGGAGCGTCAAAATAAATTGGCGACGTTGTGTGGCAAGTTGGATGGATTAAGCCCATTAAAAGTATTAGCACGAGGATATTCCATTGCAGAGGATGCTAAGGGACATGCCATTGTGAGTGTGAAACAAGTCAAAACAGGCGATACGATTAAAACGAAGGTGGCAGATGGGGAAATAACCAGCTGCGTTTGTTAATTCAACTGGATTCTTAATGTAAACCTATGATGAATAAGAAATCATCATAGGTTTTCTTTTTTTGTGACCAGCTTCAAAGTTTCAATAAAAAAATAGATGGTTCAGTTTTTTTTATTTTTTTATGGGAGTATTATGCGACCTCAATACTAGGAGAGTAATGATGTCAGATATTCAACAGTTTAGTCAGCATGATATAGAAATTCTTAATGAAGAAACTGTTTATAAAGGTTTTTTTACACTTAAGAAAGTAAAGTTTAAACACAAGCTTTTTGCCGGTGGTGAAAGTGGCGTAGTGACACGTGAATTATTGGTAAAAGGTGCTGCTTCTGCCGTGATTGCTTACGATCCGAAAGAAGATTCGGTGGTTTTAGTGGAACAAGTACGTATTGGTGCATATCAACCTGGTTCAGATCGTTCTCCTTGGTTATTAGAATTGATCGCCGGCATGGTCGAAGAGGGTGAACAACCTGAAGACGTGGCTTTGCGTGAAAGTGAAGAAGAAGCTGGTGTATCAGTTCAAGATCTTACTCATTGTTTAAGTGTATGGGATAGTCCGGGTGGCGTAGTCGAGCGTATTCATCTGTTTGTCGGTCGAGTAGATAGCTCGCAAGCCAAGGGTATTCATGGTTTAGCTGAAGAAAATGAAGACATTCGTGTTCATGTGGTGAAACGTGAACAAGCCTATCAATGGATGTGTGAAGGTAAAATTGATAATGGCATTGCAGTAATGGGTTTGCAATGGCTTCAATTAAATTACGCCCAATTGCGGCAGCGCTGGCAATAGGAGTCCCATGAGCAATACATTTGAATGCGACCCCGCGATTGAGATCGTCAAATTATTACAAATTACCGATCCTCATTTGTTCAAGGATACAAGCAAAGAGTTATTAGGTATCAACACGCACGAAAGCTTTTCTCAGGTGTTAAAAGAAATTCAGGCAGAGTCTTTTAATTATGATGTTGTGCTTGCGACAGGTGATTTGGTACAAGATAGTAGCGACGAAGGCTATCTACGATTTGTTGAAATGGTTAAAACGTTAAATAAATCAGTATTTTGGCTTCCAGGTAACCATGATTTTCAACCTAAAATGGTCGAGCATTTAAGCCAATCACCGATTAACGCATCAAAACATTTACTTCTTGGCAAACATTGGCAAGTGATTTTGTTAGATAGCCAAGTTTCTGGTGTACCTCATGGCGAATTGAGTGCTTATCAATTAGATTGGTTAAAAACAAAATTAGCTGAAAATCCAGCACGTCATAGCTTAGTCGTATTGCATCATCATTTATTGCCAACGAATTCAGCATGGCTTGATCAGCATAACTTACGTAATGCTCATGAATTTTCAGAGGTTCTGGCTCAATTCAATAATGTAAAAGGGATTTTATACGGTCATATTCATCAAGAAGTCGATGGCTATTGGCAAGGTTATCAAACTATGGCAACGCCTGCGACTTGTATTCAATTTAAGCCAGACAGCAATCATTTTGCTTTAGATACCTTACAACCAGGTTGGCGTGAAATTGAGCTATATCCAGATGGGCGAATTGAAACGAGAGTGAAGAGAATCAAACACAAAACGTTCCTGCCAAATATGGAGGAAGAAGGATACTAAACAAAGTGCGGTTAAAATTCAGGTGATTTTAACCGCACTTTTTCTATACCGAAATGGGTAAAAGTCCATTTTACA
>JAGZRY010000133.1 GCA_018381425.1 Haemophilus parainfluenzae | reverse complement strand
GGATCTTTATTGAAGAAAACAACAGGAATGTCATCTTGTTTAGCTTTCTTGATAACAGTTGAAGCCGCTGCTGGGTCTACTAAGTTAATTGCTAAAGCTTTTACACCTTTAGAAAGCAAACCATCTACTTGGTCATTTTGAATAGATTGTGCATTTTGAGAGTCATTCATTAATAACTCAATGCCGCCAAGCGCTTTCGCTTCTTTATCGATTTCTTTACGCATTAATGACATGAAGTTGTCATCATATTTATAAATGGTAACACCAATACGGTTATCGGCTGCGAAACCTGAAGTTGCTGAACCTAAACCGATTGCTAAAGCGACTGCACTTAATACTGCTGTTTTTTTCATAAAAACGCTCCTATGTAGAGAAAGAGATTTTATTGTTGATTTTTTATATATCAAATAGAGGAATGTTGCGTACATCTATTGCAACTGAATGCATCATAACGAAATCAAAACTGTTAATCTGTGATCAAACTCACATAAATGAAAACGATTACATAGCAATGTTTAAATTTGTGATCTCCATCACGGTTTTATTGCATTTTCTACGGAAAAACGTCTCACCAATGTTGGATTAAATTGAACAACAGTCGGTGTGACAATAGACGAATCGACTAAACTTAACGCTAGTTTTGCTGCATAATTTGCCATTAAATCAATTGGATATCTAATTGTAGTGAGTTTTGGGATTAAATATCGAGCAATCGGCATATCATCAAATCCCACAATGGAAAATTGTTTCGGGACTTTGATATTGTTTTCATTTAAAACAGAAATTGCACCCGCTGCCATCGTGTCGTTATAAGCTACCACAGCGGTTAAATTGGAGTTGTAGCTCAATAAATCAATCATGGCCTTTTCACCACCTTCAAAATCAGGTGAATTATGCACAATGGCTTGTTCTACAATGGGGAAGTTATGTGCTTCTAAGGCCTCTAAGTAGCCTTCCTTACGTTCTGTTTCATCTAAAATACCGTGATTGGAACCAATATAGGCGATGTGCTTATGGCCATAACGAATCAGCATTTCAGTGGCAAGATAGGTACCTTGGCGGTTATCAAGGCTGACGCAACGATTTTCATAGCCTGCAATCACACGGTTAATCACCACCATACCGGGTACATTTTCTAAATAATGCTGTAACTCTTCGTCAGAAAGGGCTTTGGAATGAACGACCAGACAGCTACAACGCTTGCGTAGCAAGGTATCAATGGCTTCACGCTCTTTTTCTGCATGATGGTATCCAATGCCGATCAAAATCGTTTTTTGATGCTCTTCAGCGACTTTATCAACCGATTTAACCAAGATAGCAAAGAACGGATCCGTTACATCGGTAACCACCACGCCAATGGTATCGGTATTTTGCACGGCCAAAGCTTGTGCGTTTGCATTGGGTTGATAATTTAAGACTTCCATCGCGCGTTGTACCGAGTAACGGGTTTTTTCACTCACAGATGGGGAGCGATTAATCACCCGGGAAACAGTGGCTACCGACACGCAAGCTAATTCAGCAACATCTCGAATTGTAGGCATAACAGGGCTCTCATTCATTTTTTCATAGCAATTATCATAGTAAATTTGAATAAAATTGAAAGCGGTTACTTTCAAAAATGCTACATTCGTCACAAAAAACTGATTGGATGAGTGGCTTATTTCCTGATTTTGTGATAATGATCACGGTTTATTTTTTTTAATTTGTTATCTTATGAGAAAATTTTTTGTAATCGTTTACATTTTGGAGCAAAAGTATGAGCGAAACCGTATTTGAACCGACAGATCATCCGCATCGTCGTTATAATCCGTTAATTGACCAATGGGTTTTAGTCTCGCCACATCGTGCTAAACGTCCATGGCAGGGGCAACAAGAGAAAGTGAGTGAGGAACAAAAGCCAAGCCACGATCCAAATTGTTATCTTTGCCCGCGTAATAAGCGTATCACGGGCGAACCTAATCCGGATTACCATAAACCTTATGTATTCAAAAATGATTTCTCAGCTTTATTAGAAGATACACCTGCGCCAGAGCAATCAGCCGATCCTCTTTTCCAAATGAGCCAAGCTCGTGGTGAAAGTCGAGTTATTTGTTTTTCGCCAGATCACAGTAAAACCTTGCCGTTATTGACCGTACTTGAAATTGAAGAAGTGATTAAAGTGTGGCAAGAGCAATTGCGTGAACTGGGTCAAAAATATCAGTGGGTACAGATTTTCGAAAATAAAGGCGCGGCAATGGGATGTTCCAATCCACATCCACACGGACAAATTTGGGCAAATAGCTTTTTACCGAATGAAGTCGCACGTGAAGATGTTGCTCAACGAAATTATTATGAAAAACACGGTTCGGTACTTTTAGTGGATTACGTCCAAAAAGAATTAGAGAAAAAAGAACGTATTGTGGTGGAAACCGAGCATTGGGTTGCGGTGGTACCTTATTGGGCGGTGTGGCCGTTTGAGACCCTGTTATTGCCAAAAGTGCATGTAAAACGCTTAACAGAATTAACTGAAGCTCAAGCTAAAGATCTTGCCGTGATATTGAAAAAACTGGCAACAAAATACGATAACTTATTTGAAACGTCTTTCCCTTATTCAATGGGCTTTCATGCAGCACCATTTTATGGTGAAGATAACGAACATTGGCAGCTTCATGCACATTTTTATCCACCATTGTTGCGTTCTGCTACGGTTCGCAAATTTATGGTGGGCTATGAAATGCTGGGCGAAAGCCAACGTGACCTCACCGCTGAACAAGCTGCAGAAAGATTACGTGCCTTAAGCGAAGTACACTATAAAGAACGTTAAGAAATCCTTTCCCTCTTGAATTAAGAGGGAGTGTGAAAGATAAGGAAAATAATATGACTCCAGTCCAAAAATCCCAACACATTTTTACGCAAAAATATAATAAGCAACCTGAACTGACCGTATATGCACCAGGTCGTGTAAATATTATCGGCGAACATACCGACTACAATGATGGCTTTGTAATGCCTTGTGCGATCAATTATGGTACAGCTATTGCAGGATCAAAACGTGCTGATCATATTTGGAATGTTTATGCCGCAGATCTTGATCTTGAGGATAGCTTTTCTCTTGATGAAGATTTCCCTCAAAGTGAGCAAAAATGGGCGAATTATGTGCGTGGTGTCGTGAAATTTATTCAAGAACGTTGCCCACGATTTAAGCAAGGTGCTGATTTGGTGATTTCCGGAAATGTGCCACATTCTTCTGGTTTGAGTTCTTCTGCTGCTCTTGAAGTAGCAACTGGTAAGTTCTGCCAACAACTCAGTGATTTACCTTTAACACATACAGAGATTGCTTTAATTGGTCAAAAAACTGAAAACAAATTTGTTGGCGCAAATTGCGGGAACATGGATCAATTAATTTCCGCTTTAGGACAAAAAGATCATCTCTTAATGATTGATTGCCGTAGCTTAGAAACACAGCCAACGCCTGTGCCGAAAGATGTCGCTGTTATTATTGTGAACTCAAATGTACCCCATGATTTGGTGACGGGTGAATACAATACACGCCGTTGGCAATGTGAAAAAGCCGCAGAATTCTTTGACGTGAAAGCGTTACGTGATGTGTCAGTAGAAGAATTCCAAAAAAGAGAAGCGGAATTGACCGCACTTAATTCTTTAGTGGCCAAACGTGCACGCCATGTGGTGACCGAAAACCAACGCGTACTTGATGCCGTTGAAGCCTTAAAACATAACGATTTAACAAAATTAGGCGAGTTAATGGGGCAATCTCACGAATCAATGCGCGATGATTTCGAGATTACCGTACCGCAAATCGATTATCTTGTTGAACTTGCTCAATTAGTGATTGGTAAAACCGGTGGTGCGAGAATGACAGGCGGTGGTTTTGGTGGTTGCATTGTTGCCCTTGCACCTCATGATAAAGTTGAAGAAGTGCGTAAAATTATTGCCGATAATTATGAGAAACAAACGGGTTTAAAAGAAGATTTCTACGTTTGCACAGCCTCACAAGGAGTGAGTTTATGCTAGAAAAAACGGCGTTCAATGCACCAGATGGACAGCCTTATCAACTTGTTCAACTCACCAATTCAAATGGTATGGTCGTGCAATCTATGGATTGGGGAGCCACTTGGCTTTCTTGTAAAATCCCTGTGAATGGTGAGTTGCGAGAAGTTTTACTCGGCTGCAAAGTGGAAGATTATCCTCATCAAACTGCTTATTTGGGCGCAAGCGTGGGACGCTATGCGAACCGTATTGCTAACGCCCAATTTGAATTAGGTGAGCGAACAATCCAGCTGGTTGCGAATCAAGGCAATCATCAATTACATGGTGGTAAAGAAGGCTTTGATAAACGCCGTTGGAAAATGGAAGAGTGCGGTCAGAATTTTGTGCGTTTTTCCCTTGTATCTCCCGATGGTGATCAAGGTTTTGAAGGTAATGTACAAGTTAATGTACTTTACACGCTGACCGATGAAAATAGCGTAAAAATTGAATATGAAGCAGAAAGTGATAAAGATACCGCACTGAACTTAACGAACCACGCTTATTTCAATTTAGAAAATGCTGAGCAGGGTTGTGATGTGCGAAATCATACACTACGCCTTAATGCGGATTTCTATCTGCCGGTTGATGGCGAAGGCATCCCAAATTCACCACTTAAGCATGTAGTGAATACCAGCTTTGATTTTCGTATAGCAAAAACTATCGCACAAGATTTCCAACAAGGTGATCAAGTGGTAACGAAAGGTTACGATCATTCCTTTATCGTCAATAAAGCATGGCAAAAGCCTTGTGTATTATTGACTTCCCCTAATGAAGATTTAAGCCTTGAAGTGCTCACATCCCAAGCTGCATTACAGGTTTATACGGGAAACTATCTTGCCGGCACTCCAACTCGTGAAGGTAGCACTTATCAAGATTTCAGTGGCATCGCACTTGAAACTCAATGTCTTCCCGATACTCCTAACCACCCCGAATGGCAAAATTATGGCGGTATTCAAAAAGCAGGAGAACGCTATTACCAGTGGACAGAGTTTAGGTTTAAATAGGTAATTATTGAAAGTGATCTGCACCCCAAAACCTGGACACCTAATTTGAGGTGCAGATTATGTCTTACTCTTATCAATTTCGTTTGAAAATTATCAAACTCGTCACCGAACAG
>JAGZRY010000132.1 GCA_018381425.1 Haemophilus parainfluenzae | reverse complement strand
ATAACTAAATCCAAGATTGTTCCAGTCTAAGTCTTTCATTTTGCTTCCTTAATTTGTATAAATAATTTTATGAATGGAAATGCAGTTAATCTACACCATTACGATAACTATGAAAACCTTTAAACACAAAAATATTGTGATTTCTCAAAATTTTTATTGGATTTTTAAATTTGTGAAGTTGGTCAGGAAATAAAATTTTGTTTATGTTAAAATGCTAGGAATAAAAAAACGCCGCTCGAAACGAGCAGCGCTTAACCAGAATGGTTTAATATATACAGGAAGTAAATGAGTAACTTAATTGTTACTCAAGTTCGGAGAACCGAACTATATGCAAACACAACATCATACTTAAGTCTGAAACTCATTAACTTGTAAGGAATTACCAATCATTAAGTATGGGGGTATTGTAGATAGAAGGTGATGGAAGGGCAAATGATGTTTTTTTATTTGATGCATAAAAAAAACTAATCCGAATTAAATCTTCGTTATTGTAAACTAAAATTTAGCTGTTGGGAAGAATTATGTATAAACGTTTGCCTCCCTTGAATTCATTGAAGTCTTTCGAGTCTGCTGCACGACATTTAAGCTTCACAAAAGCGGCAGATGAACTTTTTGTGACACAAGCCGCAGTGAGTCATCAAATAAAATTATTAGAAGATTTTTTAGGTGTTGGGCTTTTTATTCGTAAAAATCGTTCGCTCGAATTGACAGAATTTGGGAAAGCCTATTTTGTTGATATCAATAAAATCTTACGAAAATTAAATGAAGCGACTGAACGTTTATTAACACTTAAAGCTGAACCACATTTGGCAATTAGTGTGCCACAAACCTTTGGTATTCAATGGCTTGTGCCACATTTGAGTGATTTTAATAAACAATATCCTGAAATTGAAGTACGCTTGAAGGGCGTGGATCAAGATGAAGGTTTATTGAATAAAGAAATTGATATTGCCATTTATTATGGAAAAGGCGATTGGGAAAATTTACAGGTTGATCGTTTAGGCCAAGAAAACCTCGTGATTTTGGCCGCGCCTTCATTGCTTAAGAAAATACCAGTAAGTTGTCCTAATGATTTGAAAAAGCATACGCTGATTCATACGCATACTCGAGATAACTGGCAAGCGATGGCGGATTATCTCAAATTAGATGATTTGAATATTCAGCAAGGTCCGTTATTTAGCCATACCTTTATGGCATTGCAAGCGGCCGTTCATGGGCAGGGTATTGCGTTAGCTAATCGTATTTTGGCTCAGCAAGAAATTGAAAACGGTCATTTGCAAATTGTGTTACCAACCGAATTGCGGGATCCAAAATCATTCTATGTGGTCAATCATTTAGATCGTTTAGATGATGAACAAATTCAAGCCTTTAGAAAATGGATTAAAGATTCAATTAAATTAGGAAAACATGAATAAATTAGCCTTATATTGTCGAATCGGTTTTGAAAAAGAAGTCGCCGCAGAAATTACCGACCGAGCCTCTGAGCGTGGTGTATTTGGTTTTGCTCGCGTAGTAGAAAACAGCGGCTATGTCATTTTTGAATGTTATCAACCGGGTGATGCGGATCGTTTAGCGCGAGAAATCCCTTTTAATCGTTTGATTTTTGCGCGTCAAATGATCGTTGTTTCAGATTTCTTAGAAAATCTCGATCCTCAAGATCGTATCTCGCCAATTCTTACTCAATATAAACATATTGCAGAAGACATTAATCTTAAGCAAGCGGTAGAGCTATTTGTCGAAACCGCAGATACCAATGAAGCCAAAGAGCTTTCGACATTTTGCCGAAAATTTACCGTGCCGTTACGCCAAGCGTTGAAAAAACAAGGTTGGTTACAAGGTAAGCAGGATGCAAAGCGCGGTCAGATTTTACATTGTTTTTTCACTCAGCCGAATTGCTGCTATGTAGGGTATTCCTATCTTGGCAATAACTCTACTCATTTTATGGGGATACCACGTTTGAAATTCCCAGCGGATGCGCCAAGTCGTTCAACTTTAAAATTGGAAGAAGCGATTTTAACCTTTATTCCTCGAAATGAAGAAAGTAAACGCTTAAATGAAAATATGGTTGGCGTTGATCTCGGTGCTTGCCCTGGCGGTTGGACTTATCAATTAGTGAAACGTGGTTTATTTGTGTATGCAGTTGATCACGGCAAAATGGCGTCCAGTTTGCATGATACTGGCAGAATAGAACATTGCCTAGAAGACGGATTTAAATTTCAACCACCAAAACGTAAGCATATTGATTGGCTTGTGTGTGACATGGTGGAGCAACCAAGTCGAATTGCGAATTTAATAGGGAAATGGTTGATTAACGGCTGGTGCCGAGAAACCATTTTCAACTTAAAATTACCAATGAAAAAACGTTATCAAGAAGTGATGTTGTGCTTAGAAAATCTTGCGGTGATGTTGGCAGAAAAAGAATTGGAATTTGATATTCAAGCAAAACATTTGTATCACGATCGTGAAGAGATTACGGTGCATATTGCATTAAAATAGGAAAGCAAAGAGCGGTCAAAAAACATTGAATTTTTTGATCGCTCTTTTATTTAAGCAATTATTTATTGGCTAAAATCACTGCACGAGTTGGGGCTTGATAGCCTTCGATGGTTTTACTCTGATTATTTGGATCTAAGAAATCAATCAAACTTTCATTTTCTAACCAATCCGTTTTACGCTGTTCTTCTAATGTTGTGGTGGCGACATCCACACAACGCACATTAGTAAAGCCGACTTTTTCCAACCAATTGATGAGTGCAGCAACAGAAGGAATAAAATATACGTTTTTCATTTTTGCATAGCGATCTGAAGGCACTAATACCGTATTGACATCGCCATCAACTACTAAGGTTTCTAAGACGAGCTCGCCACCTTTTACTAATTGATTTTTTAGTTGAGTGAGATGATCAAGCGGTGATTTACGGTGATAGAGTACGCCCATTGAGAATACCGTATCAAATGCCGCAAGTGGTTGCATTTCTTCAATACCTAATGGGATTAAGTTAGCTCGACGATCGTTATTTAATAATTTTCGAACGGCTTCAAATTGGCAAAGGAAAAGTTCGGTTGGATCAATACCCACCACTATTTTTGCACTTTCGCCAACCATTCGCCACATATGGTAGCCGCTACCGCAACCCACATCTAAAATGGTACGATCTTTTAATGGAGCAAGATGAGGCAAGACACGATCCCATTTGAAATCAGAACGCCATTCGCAATCCACGTGAATATCAAATAAATGATAAGGTCCTTTTCGCCACGGCATCAATTGCTTTAAATGGTGGATAATACGTTGTTTTTCGCCTTCCGAAAGTGGGGAAGTGCGGTCAGATTTCACCGCATTTTTTAAATCAATAGTATCTGCCTGTAAATCAGGGAGAAAGTCCACGATTTTTGACCATTTGGCATAATCACCATGGGTTTGTTTTTCCCATTCTTTTAACTGCAAAGGCAACGTTTCTAGCCAAGCAGATAAATTTGTAGTGGCAATTTGCTGATAAAAAGGACGAAAATCAATCATTATTTTGCTTCCTTATAGGCTTTTTCGGCTTTCTCAAAGGTTTCTTTAACTTCATTTTCCGGTTCTCCAGACAGAAGAGAAACCACAATAATTGCTAGGCTAGCGAGAGCAAATCCAGGGATCATTTCATAAACATTAAACCACTCACTGGTTTTAGGAATGACGGATTTCCAAGCAAATACGACAACTGCGCCGACAACCATTCCAGCCATCGCCGCTGATGAAGTCATGCGTTTCCAGAATAAGGAGAAAAGCACCACAGGACCAAATGCAGAACCAAAGCCTGCCCAGGCAAATTCAACGAGTTTTAGTACTTTGCTGTTTTCATCTTGCGCAATCCAAATTGCAATGCCCGCGATAACTAAAACCATTGCACGACCTAACCAAACTAATTCTTTTTCAGTGGCTTTTGGGCGAATAAAACCTTTATAAAAATCTTCAGTGATAGAGCTTGAAGAAATTAATAATTGTGCAGAAAGTGTACTCATCACAGCCGCCAAAATTGCAGACAGTAGAATACCGGCAATCCATGGATTAAAGAGCAATTTAGCCAGTTCAATAAACACTTGTTCTGGTTCATTATTTACTACGCTCGTAACATCAGGATTCGCAAAGAAATAAGGGATACCGAAGAAACCGATACCGATAGCACCTGCTAAGCAAATCACCATCCACGTCATACTAATACGGCGTGCTTTGATTAATGATTTCACTGAATAAGCCGCCATAAAACGCGCAAGTATATGCGGTTGACCAAAATAACCTAAGCCCCAAGCCGCTAAACTTAATAAACCTAATGGCGTGGTAGAACTAAATAAATCGGTAAAGTCTTTACTTGCAGCAACTTCAGCTTGATGGAGTACTTCCGTAAATTGTGATGTATCGCCCAAACTTAAAAAGATGAAGAGTGGCGTTAAAATTAAGGCAAAAATCATCAAAGTAGCTTGAATGGTATCAGTCCAACTCACCGCTAAAAATCCACCGATAAAGGTATAAATAATCGTCGCTAATGCACCGTACCAAATAGCGGTGGAGTAGTCGACTGAGAATAGGTTTTGGAATAATTTCGCGCCTGCAACCACACCTGAAGCACAATAAATAGTGAAGAATACTAAGATGATTGATGCAGACACAATTTTTAAGAGATGATGCTTTGTACCAAAGCGATGGTGGAAATATTCCGGTAATGTGAGTGCATTGTTGTTAAATTCGGTATAAATTCGTAAGCGACCCGCTACGAGCAACCAGTTAAAATAAGCTCCAAGGATTAAACCAATGGCGATCCAACCTTCTACTAGGCCAGATACATATACCGCACCTGGCAAGCCCATTAATAGCCAGCCTGACATATCAGATGCGCCTGCAGACATGGCAGTTACAAAACTCCCGAGTTTACGGCCACCTAAAATGTAATCAGATAGGTTGTTTGTATAATAATAGGCAAGGACACCGATTAAAATCATGCCTAAAATATAAATACTAAAAGTAATAAGTGTTGGGTCTAAACCAAACATTAAGTACCCCAAAAAGTCATGAAAATTTGAGAAAGGTCATATTTTACCTTATTTGGGTCTATTATTCTATTTTCCTTTTCGATAGACTTATATCATTAAAACTAAGGTCGAA
>JAGZRY010000131.1 GCA_018381425.1 Haemophilus parainfluenzae | reverse complement strand
CATTGGATTTTCCTTCTTGAATTAACTAAAACGAGCCGCATTTTAGCGAAAAAATTTGCCTTTGGGAACAGAGAAATTTATTATTCCACACTTCAAAACTTGCTCAAAAATGACCGCACTTTTATTTAGGAATTGCTGATGGAAACTCGTTATTACTTTATATTTACGGCAGCTATTATTTTGTTACAACTGCTGATTTATATTTTTAATAAAACACTGATTTGGTGGCTTAACAAACCGTTATCACAAAAGGTAAGACGAGCGATCACTTTTACCAGCTTTTTGCTTCCTAATGTCTTGGTTATTTGCCATTTTTTAAAGCTTTTTACGGTATTTCGACTTATTGCTTTAATGCTAGCGCTACTCCTTTTTTCAGCCTTTGCGAGTATTGCCGTGGGAGGTATTCACTTCCTTTTCCGAAAATCTAAATACATCGCAAAAATCGACCGCACTTTGCGTATTGCTTATCCCGTTTTATTTATTGGTATCACTGCCTTAAGTGTGTATAACGCCTATGTCACCCGTGTTATTCATTATGAAATCACGCTAGATAAGCCCATTAAACCATTGCGAATTGGCATGGCAAGCGATCTCCATTTAGGTAAATTATTTGGCGGGAAAGAATTGGATAAACTGGCTGATATTATGCAGCAGGAAAAGGTCGATATTATTTTACTGCCTGGCGATATTATGGACGATAACGTTAATGCCTATTTAGCTGAAAAAATGCAACCTCATCTGGCAAAACTCAAGGCTCCAATGGGTGTTTATGCCACACTAGGCAATCACGATTTGTTTGGAGACCAAGATCGAATTGATCAAGAAATTCGTAAAGCCGGTATTACAGTATTAAGAGATGAAACATTAACGTTAAATAATGAATTGGTGCTGATTGGACGAAATGACAATCTTGCTCACGATAGACCAAATACTGAGGCGTTATTAAAACAAGTGAATACTGACTTACCGGTTATTCTATTAGATCACCGTCCAACGGATATTGAAAAACACGCTTCACTCCCGCTTGATATTCAAGTTTCAGGGCATGCGCATAAAGGGCAAGTATTCCCCGCTAGTTTAATCACAAAAATGATGTATCGTCTGGATTATGGTCATGAAAAAATTGGCAATCCACATGTTTTTGTCACTTCAGGTTACGGCTTCTGGGGCATTCCAATGCGCTTAGGATCTCAATCAGAAGTGGTGATTATTGATGTGAAAGAGAAATGACAGATAATACTTGTAAAAATAATAAGTTATATCTAAAATCAAAAACAACTTGTTATTTGTTAAGGAGTATTCATAAATGAAAAGACATTTCTTAATTTCAGCGTTATCTGTACTATTAATTTCAGCCTGTGGCTCTGGGGGCGGTGGTTCTGAGAATCCTAATCCTGTAACCCCATCTCCAGAAACGCCCAAAGAAACCATCAGCAGTGAGGGAAAAAACTATATTGCTAATATAAATTTTACATATCTCTCACAAAATCCTATTCAGTTTAATAATTCTGATAAACTTTCACAAATTACTGTTGAAGGAAAAACATTTGATCTTGTTGAAGTAAGTAAAGATGGAATAAGCCAAAGTGGTTGGTTACGTGTTATCGGTGGAAATATTCAAACAGGTCGAGATAATCTACCCGATCAAATTCGTAAAGTATCGGTTTATTCTTCAGATAACTTAGTGGTTGGATTACTTTCTTCCAATATTTCAGAGTGGCATGAGTATGCTTTTATTAATGGTAAATATACCGATGTACGCGATATACCAAAAGGAAGTGCTACTTATTCTATTCGAGTGCCTATGTTTAGCCATACTAAACACTCTGTTTCAGACTATTCAACTAGAGGAAAACTTAACGTCAATTTTGATAATAAAACTGTGAATGGTGCTATTGAAGTAAGTAACAGAGAAGAAAATAATAACACTCCTGAAACATTACAACTTAATGCAAAAATTAATGGCAGCTCATTTGCATCAGAAGAGCAAGATCCTGTCATTCTTAAAGGTGGCTTCTTTGGACCAAATGCAAATGAAATTGGTGGCATATTCAGAACAAAAGAAATAAATAACAATACGTCTCCTCACATAGGAGCATTCGCTGGTAAAAAAGACTAAATTAGATAAACAAAAGAGCGGTCAAAAATGACCGCTCTTTTATTATCAATGAAATCTTAAGAACACACTACTTTCACCGCTAAGCCACCTTTAGATGTTTCACGGTATTTAGCATTCATGTCTTTACCTGTTTCATACATAGTTTCGATCACTTTATCCAAGGTTACGCGAGGGTTTGTGGTTCGACGTAATGCCATACGGCTAGCGTTAATCGCTTTTACTGAAGCAATGGCATTGCGTTCAATACAAGGTACTTGCACTTGACCACCAACAGGGTCGCAAGTTAAGCCAAGATTATGTTCCATCGCAATTTCAGCTGCAATGCACACTTGTACCGGCGTACCACCTAAGATTTCGGTTAAACCCGCTGCAGCCATTGAGCATGCTACACCCACTTCACCTTGGCAACCAACTTCAGCACCAGAAATAGAGGCGTTCATCTTATAAAGCGAACCAATCATACTCGCTGTTAATAAATAACGCTCAATCACATCTTGTGTTAAAGGGCCTACGAATTTTTCGTAATAAGAAAGCACAGCCGGCACAATACCACAAGCACCATTTGTTGGTGCGGTCACAACTCGTCCACCTGCCGCATTTTCTTCGTTTACGGCAAGGGCAAACATATTTACCCAGTCGATGACATGCATTGGATCATTTGCAAGACGATTACTATTGGCTTGCAAGAGACGATAAAGTGACGGTGCACGACGTACCACTTTTAATGGGCCAGGTAACACGCCTTCTGTATTGACACCATGCTCAATACAAGCCTTCATGGTTTTCCAAACATTATGTAAATGCGCTTCAACTGATTTTTTATCGCGTAATGCTAACTCATTTCTCATCATCACCGTAGAAAGCATTAAGCCATTTTCCTGACAATGTTTCAAAATATCTTCAGCATATTGATAAGGATACGGCACGGCCACAGGATTCTCTTCCTCTTGACCAAAATGCGCTTCATCCACGATAAAACCACCACCAATAGAATAATAAGTTTGGCGGTAAAGCACATTACGCTCAGCATCTAATGCGGTAATTGTCATGCCATTTTCATGCAATGATAAAAAGGAATTATGGAATACCATATTGGCATCCCAATCGAAATTAACCGTTTTTTTACCTTGTGCAATCGACAGTTTTTTGGTTTGTTTAACCTGCTCGATAAAGGTTGGGATTAGATCAATATCCACATCATGCGGTAAATAACCGGCTAATCCCATAATGATCGCAATATCGGTATTATGGCCATGTCCTGTCATAGAAAGGGAGCCATATACATCCACATGCAAGGTCGCGACCGAATCAAATTTACCTTGTTCGATTAAATCGTCAATAAACTGCTTGCCTGCTTTCATGGGGCCAACAGTGTGGGAGCTAGATGGCCCAACCCCCACTTTAAACATATCAAATACACTAATCATATTATTTCAATCCTAAGCTAAACTAAAAAGTCGCTTATAATAATCCATATACGACCGCAGAGATAGCAATTAATCCCATTACTGTTACAAATACATTGCTAAAACGACCTTGATAGCGTTTCATCGCTGGAACATTACGGATAGCATACATCGGCATAATGAAAAGGATCATCGCAATAATTGGGCCGCCAAGTGATTCAATTAAGCCTAAAATACTTGGGTTAATGATTGCTACGCCCCATAAAGTGAGTAAGAAGAATACTGCAGTACCGTAATTTAATTTTTTACGATTCACACTTTCACCTTTCATTTTGAGGTATAAACCTTCTAAACCTTCACGCGCGCCTAAATAATGGCCAAAGAATGAACTCGTAATCGCTAAGAAAGCCACTAATGGTGCAAAATAAGAAATGTATGGATTATCAAATTTGTTCGCAAGATACGACAAGATACTGATATTTTGTGCTTTTGCCTCTAATAACTCTGCCGGTGTTAAAGTTAATACACAACTAAACACAAAGAACATCACGAAGAAAAGTAATACGGTTGAAGTGCCTTTTTCTGTACGACCAATGTGATATTCCGTTTTATCAAAATCTTTATATTCACGTTGTTGAGAAAGCGTGAAAGAAGAAATTGCCGGAGAGTGGTTAAAAGAAAAGACCAACACTGGAATAGTTAACCACAATGTCGTCACAAAACCACTCGCTGTAGGAAGTTCATAAAGCATTGATGCATTCCATTGAGGAATGAGATAGATTGATAATGCAAAGAGAATCAATACCAATGGATAAACTAATAATTCAGTGATTTTCAACATTACTTTTTCACTGAATAACATTACCGAAATCAATACTGCAATCAATACAAAAGAAAGGATTACACGATTTGGTGAAGCCATGCCTAATTGATTAACGATGAAAGAATCGACGGTATTCGTGATTCCGTTTCCATAAATCAATAAAATTGGGAAGATCGCGAAGAAATATAATAAAGTAATTAATTTTCCTGCTGTTGGACCGAAATGCTCTTCCACCACTTCAGTAATATCACTACCTGGTTTAGATGAAGATAAAACGAAATAAGCCAAACCACGATGAGCAAAGTATGTCATTGGTCCGACTAAGATAGCCATTACCACCAATGGCCAGAAGCCCCCCATCCCTGCATTGATTGGTAAAAATAACACCCCTGCGCCCACAGCGGTCCCAAATAAATTTAATACCCAAGCAGTATCAAATTTATTCCATTTTTTATTGGTTGTTGCACTCATACATGCTCCTCTAAAATTAATTATAAAATCTTTTATTTAATGCCCTTGCACCTAAATTAGTGGAGGCATTATGATGAGGATCCGAATTGAGTGCAAAGCGCAAAATAATAAAGTGTGATCTTGCTAACAATTTTATGTGACTTTTTTACATAAATATTTATCTAGATCAAAAAAGTGTGGTGAAAAATTTAAGCACATTTTAAAGAGAAGAAAAATAACAGAATAATGACTGAATTATGAAAAGCAAAAAGCCGCTAAATTTCTTTAGCGGCTTCTTAGAATTTGGCTCCTCCTGCGGGACTCGAACCTGCGACATATGGATTAACAGTCCACCGTTCTACCGACTGAAC
>JAGZRY010000130.1 GCA_018381425.1 Haemophilus parainfluenzae | reverse complement strand
AGTAAGGAGTTTAATAATGACTGAAGATGTAAAAAATGCGGATGCGAATGCACCGAAAAAACTAAGTATTCAACGCAGAACAAAAACAACCGTAAGCAGCACAACTGCTGGCGGCAAAGCAAAAGCGGTACAAGTTGAAGTTCGTAAAAAACGCACGGTGCCAACAGATGCCGCTCGAAAAGCAGCTGAGGCAGAAAAATTAAAAGTACAGCAAGAAGTAGAAAAGAAAGCGGCAGAAGAAAAAGCACGTTTAGCGGCAGAAAAAGCTGCAGCTGAAAAAGCGAAAGCCGAAAAAGCTAAGGTTGAAGCAGAAAAAGTAACGAAACCAACACAGAGTGCGGTTGAAAATAAACCTAAATCTGTAGATCCAGAAAAAGAAAAACGCAAAGCAGAAGAGGCAGAGCTTCGTCGCAAAGCGGAAGAACTGGCTCGTCAAAAAGCAGAAGAGCAAGCGCGTAAAGCGGCTGAAGATGCTAAACGTTATGCTGAAGCGGATACGTCAAGCAATGAAAGCGCATCAGAAGATTATACCGATTACAATTTAAGCTCTCGTTATGCTTTAGAAGCGGAAGACGAAGAAGAACGTCGTAATGAAAATCGCGGTCGCGGCAAAAATAAAGTCGCTAAAGCGAAAAAAGAACGTGATGACGTGAAGAGCGGCAATAAAAATGAGCGCGAATCCAACCGTAAAAATCAAAAAGACGGTAAATTCGGTAAAGGTAAAAATGGTAAAAAAGGTGCAGCATTACAACAAGCCTTCACAAAACCTGTTCAGGTTGTAAAACAGGATGTTGTTATTGGTGAAACCATTACTGTTGCAGAATTAGCAAATAAAATGGCAACCAAAGCAACTGAAATCATCAAAGCAATGATGAAGATGGGCGAAATGGTAACCATTAACCAAGTGCTTGACCAAGAAACAGCGCAATTAGTGGCTGAAGAATTAGGTCACAAAGTGATTCTTCGCAATGAAAATGAACTTGAAGAAGAAGTATTAGGTGATCGCGATGTTAATGCTGAAAAAGTGACTCGAGCACCAGTTGTAACGATTATGGGTCACGTTGACCATGGTAAAACCTCATTACTTGACTATATTCGTAAAGCGAAAGTCGCAGCAGGTGAGGCGGGTGGTATTACTCAGCACATCGGTGCATACCACGTAGAAATGGATGACGGAAAAATGATCACCTTCTTAGATACGCCGGGACATGCCGCATTTACCTCAATGCGTGCACGTGGTGCGAAAGCAACGGATATCGTAGTTCTTGTGGTGGCGGCAGATGATGGTGTGATGCCTCAAACTATTGAAGCGATTCAACACGCGAAAGCAGCGGGTGCGCCTTTAGTGGTTGCGGTGAACAAAATTGATAAACCAGAAGCCAACCCAGATCGCGTAGAACAAGAATTACTTCAACATGAAGTGATTTCTGAGAAATTCGGTGGTGATGTACAATTCGTGCCTGTTTCTGCGAAGAAAGGTACTGGTGTTGATGACTTATTAGATGCCATCTTGCTTCAATCAGAAGTACTTGAATTAACGGCTGTAAAAGACGGTATGGCAAGTGGTGTGGTGATTGAATCTTACCTTGATAAAGGTCGTGGTCCGGTTGCGACGATTCTTGTTCAATCAGGTACTTTACGTAAAGGTGATATCGTACTTTGTGGTTTTGAATACGGTCGTGTTCGTGCAATGCGCGATGAAAATGGCAAAGAAATCGATGAAGCCGGTCCATCTATTCCTGTTGAGGTGTTAGGTCTTTCTGGCGTACCTGCAGCGGGTGATGAAGCAACCGTAGTGCGTGATGAGAAAAAAGCACGTGAAGTAGCATTACACCGTCAAGGTAAGTTCCGTGAAGTGAAACTTGCTCGTCAGCAAAAAGCGAAACTTGAAAATATGTTTAGCAATATGACTGAAGGTGATGTGGCTGAACTGAATATTATTGTGAAAGCAGACGTACAGGGTTCTGTGGAAGCGATTATTCAATCATTACAAGAGCTTTCTACTGATGAAGTGAAAGTGAAAGTTGTGGGTTCTGGTGTTGGTGGTATTTCTGAAACTGATGCAACCTTAGCTGCGGCTTCTAATGCGATTATGGTTGGCTTTAACGTACGTGCGGACGCTTCTGCTCGCCGTATTATCGAAGCAGAAAATATTGACCTTCGTTATTACTCTATCATTTATGAACTATTAAATGATGTGAAAGCCGCGATGAGTGGTATGCTACAACCTGAATTCAAACAAGAAATCATCGGCTTGGCTGAAGTGCGTGATGTGTTCAAACATCCGAAATTCGGCGCCATCGCAGGTTGTATGGTGACTGAAGGTGTAGTAAAACGTAACAATCCAATCCGTGTATTACGTGATAATGTGGTAATCTTTGAAGGTGAATTAGAATCTCTCCGTCGCTTTAAAGATGACGTTGCTGAAGTCCGTAATGGTATGGAATGTGGTATCGGCGTTAAAAACTACAATGACGTAAAAGTTGGCGACCAAATCGAGGTGTTTGAAGTTGTTGAAATTAAACGTTCAATCTAATCGATAAAAAGAGCGGTCAAAATTCAACATATTTTTGACCGCTTTTTAGTAAGAGAAATATTATGGCAAGAGAATTTAAACGCAGCGATCGCGTTGCACAAGAATTACAAAAAGAAATCGCCATCATTTTGCAACGTGAAGTGAAAGATCCCCGTATTGGCATGGTAACTGTGTCAGATGTAGAGGTATCAAGCGATTTAGCTTATGCAAAAGTGTTTGTCACATTTTTGTTTGATCATGATGAAGTGGCGATTGCGCAAGGCATGAAAGGGTTAGAAAAAGCGGCACCTTATATTCGTTCATTAGTGGGTAAAGCAATGCGTTTACGCATTGTGCCAGAAATTCGCTTCTTCTACGATCAATCCTTAGTTGAAGGGATGCGTATGTCTAATTTAGTGACAAACGTGGTACGTGAAGACGAGAAAAAACACGTTGAGGAAAATGACTAATGTCGAGACCTCGCAAGCGTGGACGTGATATTGATGGTGTATTTTTATTAGATAAGCCACAAGGCATGTCGTCTAATGACATTATGCAAAAAGTTAAACGCGTATTCCAAGCGAATAAAGCAGGGCATACTGGTGCGCTCGATCCATTAGCAACCGGTATGCTGCCCATTTGTTTAGGTGAAGCCACAAAGTTTTCACAATTTTTGTTAGATGCGGATAAACGCTATGTGGTTACAGCAAAACTAGGTGAACGTACGGATACCTCTGATGCTGAGGGGCAAGTGGTAGAAACTCGCTCAGTCAATGTGGAAACATCACAAATTTTGACCGCACTTGAACAATTTCGTGGTGATATTTTGCAAGTGCCGACCATGTTTTCTGCATTAAAGCACAATGGGAAACCGTTGTATGAGTATGCTCGCGCAGGCATTACAGTAGAACGTGAAGCTCGTCCTATCACGATTTTTGAGCTAAACTTTATCGAGTATCAAGCACCTTTTCTAACCTTAGAAGTGCATTGTTCTAAAGGAACCTATATCCGCACATTAGTGGATGATTTAGGTGAAGTGTTAGGTTGTGGCGCTCATGTGACCGTGTTACGTCGAACTGCGGTTGCGGATTATCCAACAGAAAAGATGATGACATGGGATGCTTTGCAGGTGCTTGCAGAGCAAGGTGATCTTGCACAACTTGATCAACATCTTTTACCGACAGATACAGCGGTCAGTAAATTACCCGCATTACAGCTAAATGCCGAGCAAAGTAAAGGTATCGGCTTTGGACAACGAGTCAAATTTGCTAATGAAGCAAAATTATATGGCCAAGTGCGGTTGTTTTCTGACAAAAATATCTTTTTAGGCGTAGCACTTGTAGATGATAACAATGTGATTCGTCCACAACGCTTGATTACGCAATCTCTCTAATCATTTGCTTTTCTGTTTTAATTCCAGTAATCTCACCTGTAATCTTTTAATTGCAATCTATGTAAATAAGATATTACAGGTGAATTATGGATGCTCTTAACCATTTACGTCAGGAAATTGATGCACTCGATCGTGAACTGATTCAACTTTTCGCTAAACGTCTCGAACTGGTAAGCCAGGTAGGAGAAGTTAAGCACGAAAAAGGCTTGCCAATTTATGCACCAGATCGTGAATTAGCCATGTTACAAGCTCGCCGAGAAGAAGCGGCTAAAGCAGGAATCTCTCCACAACTCATTGAAGATGTGCTACGTCGTTTCATGCGTGAATCGTATTCCAATGAAAATCAATTTGGTTTTAAAACCCTGAATCCAGCCATTAACAAAATTGTTATTGTCGGCGGTTACGGAAAAATGGGGCAGTTATTTGCCCGCTATTTGCGTGCTTCTGGTTATCCTATTTCTATTTTAGACCGAAATGATTGGAATGTGGCAGAACGCATTTTAACGAATGCGGATGTTGTTATTGTCTCAGTACCGATTGATCACACGTTAGAAACAATAGAACGTTTAAAACCCTATTTAACGGAAAATATGCTATTGGCGGATCTCACCTCTGTGAAACGAGCCCCCTTGGCTAAAATGTTAGACGTGCATAAAGGGGCAGTGGTTGGGCTGCATCCAATGTTTGGTCCCGATATTGCAAGCATGGCAAAACAAGTGGTTGTGCGTTGTGATGGGCGCTTTAGTGAGCGTTATGAATGGTTGTTAGAGCAAATTCAAATCTGGGGTACCAAAATTTATCAAATTGATGCTGCAGAGCATGATCACAATATGACGTACATTCAAGCATTACGTCACTTTTCTACTTTTGCGAATGGTCTGCATCTTTCTAAACAGCCTGTCAATTTAAGCAATTTATTGGCATTATCTTCCCCGATTTATCGTTTGGAATTAGCCATGATAGGTCGTCTATTTGCCCAAGATGCGGCACTTTATGCCGATATTATTATGGATAAGCCAGAAAATTTAGACGTGATTGAAAGCTTGAAGCAAACGTATGAAGAAGCGTTACAATTTTTTGAAAAAGGCGATCGCCAAGGGTTTATTGATGCTTTCCATCAAGTGAGAGAATGGTTTGGGGAATATTCCGATCAATTCTTGCAGGAAAGTCGTCAGTTATTGCAACAAGCTCATGATTTACGACATGTATAAAATAAAAGTGCGGTTGATTTTGATCTGCACCCCAAAAGTTGGACTCAACAAACCAACAATTGAGGTGCAGATTTTTTTATGGGTAAACACTACACAATCGAATTTAAATTACAG
>JAGZRY010000129.1 GCA_018381425.1 Haemophilus parainfluenzae | reverse complement strand
TGCATAATCATATCTAACATCGGGTGTTCAACTTCCGCTAATACTAATTCGTAAAGATCATTCACATCTTGACCATCTAATTGTGATAAGTAATTGCGTAAAGCTTGTTTTACTGAATCACGTAATGGTTTGTTTGTTACTTGTGATTGAGAGTTTAAAACTGAAACGGTTAACGCTTCAGACGGACTACGTTGTTGTTCTAACATTTTTCTTTATCCAAAATTGAATTTAAAAAATCTTCCAACACAATTAACTGCTCTTTCGGTTCATTAATTGCGTTAAAAGTCTGTCTAAAAACGGAATCGGGTTGAATTCCCTGTAAATACCAAGCTACGTGCTTACGGGCTATTCGATAGCCTTTTTGCTCACCATAGAACTGATGAAGTTCCTGAATATGACGCAAAATATGACCGCACTTTTCACACAAACTTGGAGTTTGAATTATCGAATCATGTTCCACTAAGGCCTCGACGGCTTGAAAAAGCCATGGATTGCCTAGTGCGGCACGACCGATCATTATTGCATCGGCACCTGTGTACTCAAGTACCTTTTTCGCTTTCGAGGCAGAATCAATATCACCATTCGCAATGACTGGAATTGAAATTGATTGTTTGACTGCTCGAATATTGTCGTATTCCGCTTCGCCTTCAAATAAGCATTCTTTCGTCCGCCCATGAATGGTTAAAGCTTGAATACCAGATTGTTCTGCAATTTTTCCGATTTGCACACAGTTTCGATTTGCTTTATCCCAACCTGTACGAATTTTTAACGTCACTGGTACATCAACGGCATTCACGACTTCTTTTAAAATTTTCTCCACTAAATCGGGAAATTGAAGAAGTGCAGAGCCCGCTAGCTTTCGATTTACTTTCTTTGCGGGACAGCCCATATTGATGTCGATAATTTCAGCGCCATAGGCTACATTAATTGCTGCAGCTTGGGCCATTTCTAAAGGATCAGAACCTGCGATTTGCACCGCATTTAATCCTAGCTCTTCACTATGTGCTAAACGAAGTTTCGATTTCTCTGTATGCCAAACTTGAGGATTGGTGGACATCATCTCTGAAAACGTTAATCCCGCACCGTAATGGGCACATAAACGTCGAAAAGGTTGATCCGTGATACCTGCCATGGGTGCCAATAAAATACGATTTTTTAATTCATAAGAACCAATTCGCATTTTATGTTATCCCCAATTACAAGTCCTAATCTCTAGCAAGTCAGGCAACTGCAGTCACCGACAAGGGGTGCTATATTACGCATTTTTCTTTTTTTTGCAAAGGGAAATTTGTTCAAAAAATGCACTTTTTTTAATTGACAAAAAGAAATTAAGCCGATTTTAATTTACCTGTAATACGACACCATTCCTCTTTCACCGCCACAAGATCTAAATCAAAGGATTGTGTATAAGCATCGCATACCGATTGTGCTTGAGTTTCTAAAATGCCCGATAATCCAAGATCACCACCCTCTTTCACTAATTGGGAGATAATCGGGTAAAGTTCTTTTAATGGACCTGCAAGAATATTCGCCACAACGACATCCGCTTTTAAATCTGCAGGTTTATCATCGGATAAGAAAAGTTGAAGGCGATCCGCCACCCCATTTTGTTCTGCATTATTTCGACTGGCGAGAATTGCTTGTGGATCGATATCAATACCGATTGCATTTTTTGCCCCTAATTTAAGAGCAGCAATGGCAAGAATTCCAGAGCCACAGCCAAAATCGATCACTGTTTTGCCTGTTAAATCTAAACCATCTAACCACTCTAAACAAAGTGCAGTTGTTGGGTGTGTACCTGTCCCAAAAGCTAAACCAGGATCAAGCATCACATTAACTGCATTTTGATCTGGCACTTCACGCCAGCTTGGGCAAATCCATAAACGTTTGCCAAATTGCATTGGGTGGAAGTTATCCATCCATTCACGTTCCCAATCTTTATCCTCGATTTGCTCAATTTTGTAAGCGGTGTTTTCATCTAAATGATGTGCTTGTTTAAGCAGACTCACAATTTCATTCATATCGGTTTCTGCATCAAATAATGCAATCACATCCGTATTTCCCCACAAACGTGTTTCGCCTGGAAGTGGTTCAAAAATCGGTGTATCTTGGCTATCCATAAATGTGACCGAAACTGAGCCGATTTCTTCTAAAAAATCGCTAATTTTCTCAGCTTTTTCATTTGTACTATTTAAGCGAATTTGAATCCACGCCATCTTCTTTTCCTTTTAATTAATTTCTTTATGTAACCATCTGGGTAATAAACTTACGCCTAGGGCTGAAACCACAATAATGATAATCCCAAGCGCTGAAACAAGTGAAACCTCTTCGTTGAGTAATAATACTGCCAAAAAGACACCAAAAATCGGCTCAAGTGCGGTCAAAATTCCCGAGATTTTTGCATCCACCGAATTTAAGCCTTTATTCCACAACCAAAAGGCAAACCAACTACATGCTACACCGAGATAAATCAAACCGAAGGAACCAAGCCAGTTAAAATGGATATCCCAGTTTTCAGTCATCAATAAAGTAAATGGCAGCATGGTGATGCTTGCTAACACAATCGAAATTGATGTATAGGCTTGTGCTGAAACCGTTGCTACCACTTTTTTCGTCCAACGTAAGCAACAAGCAAACACTATACTTGCCGCCACCACTAAGGAGCATCCCAATAAGCTAATTTCACTTGAGCCTTCATTGCCCTGCCCACCTAGAATTAAAATGACCACGCCTAAAAAGGCAAAAAACCCACACACCCAATGATACCATTTCGCACGATCTTGAAAGAAAAAATGCCCTATAAAAATCACACATAATGGCTCTAATCCAATCATGGTTGTTGCGCTCGCCGCACTTGTATATTTTAAACCTATAAATTGCAGCAAAAAGGTCGCGGTATAATTGAAAAAACCTAGCCACCAAAGCTGTTTTCGCATCGGTTTAGACACGCCTTTCCAACGACGAAAAAAGAGTGGCATCACAATAATTGCCGCCATTAATAAACGGGCTTGGATCATCAAAATGGTGTCCATCATTGTAAAGGTGTATTTAGCGGCAACAAAGGCACTACTCCAAATAAACAATGCTAGAATTTGATAAACCATAAAGTGCGGTCCATTTTTACTGTTTTTTTGTGCCGAATTGGTTACCCAAGATGAAAGCAATCAAGCCAAATACAAGTGCAGGTACAATCGCATTAAAACCAAATAGTTTGATACCAAATTGAGTCAGTAGCACATAACTACTCAATCCCACCACCATTGAGCTTATTGCCCCTGCTGCATTTGCTTTATCCCAATAAATACCTAATACAATCACCCAAAGGAATGCCGCTTCTAATCCCCCGAAAGCAAATAGATTCAACCAAATAATCATATCCGGTGGATTCAGTGCAGCAAGAATTAACAACGCCGATAAAATTAGTGTGATGACTGATGAAATACGGCTAATTCGTTTTTCATTCTTCGCGGCTTCAGGTTTGCTTGCTAGATATAAGTCTTTCACAAAAATTGAGGATGATTGAATGAGTTGCGCATCGACTGTGGACATAATCGCTGACATCGGTGCGGCTAAGAAAATCCCTGCAACAATAGGTGGGAGCACTTCTAACATTAAGGTTGGAATGACTTTATCTGACACCGTTAAATCTGGCACAACGGCACGTCCTAAAGCACCCGCCAAATGCATCCCTAACATAATGACTGAAAGGACAATCGTACCAATGAGCATACCTCGATGTAAGGCTTTGCTGTCTTTGAAAGCCATGCAACGCACAGCTGTATGAGGTAAACCAACCACACCGAAACAGACTAGGATCCAAAACGATGCCATAAATTGAAAATCTAGCATCTCATTCGGGCCGTAAGGACTTACTAAACTCGGATCAATTTCAGTTAATTTATTGACCGCACTTTCTACGCCACCGAGATGGTAAATCACGCCCACTAATAGCACGATTGTGCCCAAAATCATTACCGTACCTTGAATTGTATCGGTTAACACGACCGCTCGGAAACCACCAATAAACGTATAAATGCCAACCGTTAAGGCAAAAATAAGCAAGGCGTGAGTATAAGGAATCCCTATCGTAGTTTCGAGCAATCTCGCCCCACCAATAAATTGCACAACCATGGCAGCAAAGAAGGCAAGCAACAATGCTAGACTGGAAATCCAAACGAGATATTTATTTTTATAACGATAGAGAAATAGATCATTGATGGTGAGTGCATTGGTTTCGCGAGAAAGTAATGCAAACTTTTTGCCCAATGCACCTAAGGCTAACCACACAGCCGGCACTTGGATCATGGCGAGTAATACCCAACCCAGCCCGTATTTATAGGCAGCCCCTGGTCCACCAACAAAAGAACTGGCACTGGCATAAGTGGAAGCCGTTGTCATCGCAAGGACAAAGCCCGTCATTGAGCGATTTCCTACATAATATTCCGTAAGGAAATCACCTTTACTGCGTTTTACATAAGCAAATAATGCCGCGCCAAAGATGAAGACTAAATAGATAGCTAATGGGAGAATAATACCTAAATTCATTATTTATTCTCCTTTGACTCAACATCTAGCGGGATATCTAAAAAGACAATTTTGACAATCCAATACCCAATAACTACAAACAAAATAGGTAAATAAATGCAGGATAATTCAAACCACAAAGGAAAACCTATCGGCCCAGGCGAGTTTTTGGGTAAATAAGCACAAACACACCATCCAATCACATAAAGAATGGCTCCCCCTAATGCCCAGCTCGCCTCTTTGGCGGCTTGTTTATATCGTTGTGATAAATCCATTATTAGCTCCTGTTAGAATGTTTTACCCATTTCAAGAAAAATACGATTTTTGTCGTAGCTATAAAATGGGTGATTACTTGAAACTCGTTGATAAGACCACGTAATTTTAGGCGTGATTCCCCAGAAGTAAAGATCTCGATGCCATAATGTTACAGCCGATTGGTATTCATTATTTTTTTGACGAATATTAAATAAATCAGCACTTTTGTAAGTTCTACGCGCATACGCAAGAGAAACTCGAGTTGAAATACCCCAGCCCCACTCTTGCCCCCAACCTAAACGAAGATTCTTACGTTGATAAGCATTGTCCTTATCTCGAGTATTTTCACGATTATAATCAGCGCCTACGAACCAAAATTGACCACTCTTAGGAAAATAAGATAACGT
This sequence comes from Haemophilus parainfluenzae, assembly GCA_018381425.1. Classification (GTDB taxonomy): domain Bacteria; phylum Pseudomonadota; class Gammaproteobacteria; order Enterobacterales; family Pasteurellaceae; genus Haemophilus_D; species Haemophilus_D parainfluenzae_O. The sequence continues at coordinate 63 of JAGZRY010000129.1, read as the reverse complement.
ATTCGACCAAAGATAGTTATTGCCATTCAAATGTTTACGAGTGTTATAACGCTGTTCACCATA
>JAGZRY010000128.1 GCA_018381425.1 Haemophilus parainfluenzae | reverse complement strand
AAAAGTGATGGTTACCTCTCACTTAGGTCGTCCAACTGAAGGGGAATTCAAACCTGAAGACTCTTTACAACCGGTTGTTGATTACTTAAAAGACGCAGGTTTCAATGTGCGTTTAGTACAAGACTACTTAAACGGTGTGGATGTTAAAGAAGGCGAAATTGTTGTTTTAGAAAACGTTCGTGTAAACAAAGGCGAGAAGAAAAACGATCCTGAATTAGGTAAAAAATATGCCGCACTTTGTGATGTATTCGTGATGGATGCATTCGGTACAGCTCACCGTGCGCAAGCATCAACTTACGGCGTAGCAGAGTTTGCACCCATTGCCTGTGCAGGTCCATTACTTGCAGCAGAATTAGATGCGTTAGGCAAAGCATTAAAAGAGCCTGCTCGTCCGATGGTCGCAATTGTAGGCGGTTCTAAAGTTTCCACTAAATTAGAAGTATTAAACTCTCTTTCAAAAATTGCTGACCAAATTATCGTAGGCGGTGGTATTGCAAATACGTTCATTGCAGCAGCGGGCCACAATGTGGGTAAATCGTTATATGAAGCAGATTTAATCCCTGTAGCAAAAGAATTAGCAGCAAGCACTGATATCCCAGTTCCAGTTGATGTACGTGTTGGTACTGAATTCTCTGAAACTGCACCTGCAACAGAAAAATCAGTGACTGAAGTAAAAGATGACGAATCTATCTTCGATATTGGTGACAAATCTGCTGAACAATTAGCTGAAATCATCAAAAATGCAAAAACCGTTTTATGGAATGGTCCGGTTGGCGTGTTTGAGTTCCCTAACTTCCGTAAAGGGACTGAAATCATTTCTCACGCGATTGCAAACAGCGATGCATTCTCTATCGCAGGGGGGGGTGATACTTTAGCAGCTATCGATTTATTCGGTATTGCAGATAAAATTTCTTATATCTCTACCGGTGGCGGTGCATTCTTAGAATTCGTTGAAGGTAAAGTATTACCTGCAGTAGAAATTCTTGAAAAACGTGCGAACGGTTAATTAAATGGTTTCTATCCCCTCTACATTCACAGAGGGGATAAATATTGATTTTTCAAACGGAGGAATGAATCCTCCAAAACAAAAGGAAACACAAGTATGGCTAAATTATTAGATATCGTGAAACCTGGTGTCGTAACAGGTGAAGATGTACAAAAAATCTTTGCTTATGCCAAAGCAAACAACTTCGCGATCCCCGCAGTAAACTGCGTGGGCTCTGACTCCGTAAATACTGTATTGGAAACCGCTGCACGTGTGAAAGCGCCAGTAATTATCCAATTCTCAAACGGTGGTGCAGCTTTCTACGCAGGTAAAGGTATCAAACCAACAAGCGGTGCTCGTCCAGACGTTTTAGGTGCAATCGCAGGAGCAAAACACGTTCATACTTTAGCCAAAGAATACGGTGTGCCAGTTATTCTTCATACTGACCACGCAGCGAAAAAATTACTTCCATGGATCGATGGCTTACTTGAAGCGGGTGAAAAACACTTTGCTGAAACTGGTCGTCCATTATTCTCTTCTCACATGCTTGATTTATCTGAAGAACCAATGGAAGAAAACATGGCAATCTGCCGTGAATACCTTGCTCGTATGGACAAACTAGGCATGACCCTTGAAATCGAAATCGGTATCACTGGTGGTGAAGAAGATGGCGTGGATAACTCAGATGTAGATGAATCTCGTTTATACACTCAACCATCTGATGTGCTTTACGTTTACGACCAATTAAACCCAGTAAGCCCTAACTTTACCGTTGCTGCAGCATTCGGTAACGTACACGGTGTTTACAAACCAGGTAACGTAAAATTAAAACCATCTATTTTAGGCGCATCACAAGAGTTCGTTACAAAAGAACGCAATCTTCCGGCTAAACCAATCAATTTCGTCTTCCACGGTGGTTCAGGTTCTAGCCGCGAAGAGATCCGCGAAGCAATTAGCTATGGTGCAATCAAAATGAATATCGATACTGATACTCAATGGGCATCTTGGAATGGTATTTTGAACTTCTATAAAGCAAATGAAGCTTATCTTCAAGGTCAATTAGGTAACCCAGAAGGTCCAGATGCACCAAATAAAAAATACTACGACCCACGTGTTTGGTTACGTAAAATGGAAGAATCTATGTCTAAACGCTTAGAACAATCTTTCGAAGACTTAAATTGTGTTGATGTTTTATAATCCATAAAAATAGACTAAAATAAGACCGCACTTTCTCGTGCGGTTTTTTATTTTATATAACCTAAATACCGACCATAATCTATGCAAATAACAAAACAAAATTGGTTAGCCACCCTAATAAACTTTGCGGTAACGCTTTTCTTTCTTTCAATATTTATTGTCAAAGGTGGATATAATGCTGCGCCAGCTCTATTGATGTTAGTCGGTTTAGGGTATGGCGTTTATGCTTTGATCAAGAAACCACTTTTAAACTTATCGAAAGTTGATAAATGGTTAATTTATAGCTACCTTTTTTATTTTCTTACATTTGTACTTTCCCTCTGCATTAACGGGGGAAAAATACGTAATCTTGATTCCGCAAGTCGCGTCGTTTTCTTTGTCCCTGTTTTGCTTTTACTATTAAAGTATCCCATCAAAACTTGCGTTTTGAGTTACTCTATTCCACTTGGTGGTATTGTTTCTGTCTGTATCGCGCTTTATGATAAATTTATCTTGAATCTACGCCCAGAGCAAAACCCTCGAATTATGCATATTCAAGGTGGTGATATTTCTATGTCATTAGGCATTTTGAGCCTGATTATTGCCCTATATGCTTATCAGAAAAGAGAGGTGAAACTGACCGTTCTTAGTGTGATTGGTGGCTTATGTGGCATCGTAGGAAGTTTGCTTTCTACCGCTCGTGGAGGATGGGTTGCACTACCGATCTTACTTATTGTTATCCTTTGGATTTATCGCCATTCCCTTTCAAAAGGTTTTTTCCTGACTTTCTTTGGAATCATTGCCGTAGCAAGCGTTGGCATTAGCCAAATGCCCAATAACCGAATTATGGAACGGATTGACGTTGCACGAAAAGATATTCAACTTTACCTGAATAACCATGATGGAAATACTTCTCTTGGAGCTCGTTTTGAAATGTGGAAAAGCGCACTTGAAATGGCGAAAGAAAAACCTTTATTTGGTTGGGGCATTCAAGGTGCGACAGAAAAACGTAAGTTAGATACGAAAGAAAAAATTGTCACGGGTGACATTGGACAATTTACGCATGCCCATAACCAATATTTAGATGACCTCTCCAAACGAGGAATTGTTGGGTTGCTCGCCTTACTTGCTGTTTTATTTATCCCTCTTAGAGCCTTTATGGAAAAGCTGAACACCACGAATGATGAGATCAAGCTGATTGCAACGTTAGGCGTTGCCCATATTTTATCTGTGATGATTTATGGCTTAAGCCAAGGTTTCTTGGTACATAATTCAGGCACTATTTTTTACTTTTTCTTAACGATTGTGTTTTATACCGCAATACGAACACGGCAAAAGGCAGAATAATGAAAATTTTAGTCATTCGTAACGATAAACTGGGGGATTTTGTTCAGGCGTTTCCGGCTTTTGCGATGTTAAAAGCCTCAAATTCTGAGCTAAAACTGACCGCACTTGTGCCAGCTTATACAGCCCCATTGGCTCAAATTTGCCTCTATTTAGATGATGTCATCATTGATAGTGCCAAGAACGACAAAGCGGATTTCAATCGTCTTGTTAAAGAAATCAAAGAGCAGCAATTTGACGGCATGATTAGCTTCTTTTCCAATACCCATAACGGTAAATTAGCGTGGAAAAGTGGGATTCCTTATCGTCTTGCACCCGCAACAAAGTGGGTGCAAATCCTTTATAACCATCGTTTAACACAACGCCGTTCACGCTCAGAAAAATCTGAAGCAGAGTACAATCAAGATCTGGCTCGAGCGTTCTTAAAAAAACACAACATGCCGATTGTGGAACCCAAACCACCTTACCTTTCACTTCCTGAAAGTGCGGTTAAAAATCAACGTGTTTTTCTGCAAGAACAATTAGGCTTATCGGCAGATAAAAAATGGGTATTTGTGCATAGCGGAACAGGTGGTTCAGCAACAAGCCTTTCGTTGACACAATATGCTCAATTGATACAAGGTTTGTTAAGCGAATTTGATTGCCAGATTATCTTAACAGCAGGACCTGGTGAGAGTGAAAAAGCCCATGAGTTAGCGGCAAAAATCGACAGCCCAAATGTGGTTGTTTACGATAAGAATAAAGGATTAGTTGATTTTGCACACTCTCTGGCTTGTGCGGATTTATTCATTGCGGGATCTACTGGACCATTGCATTTAAGCAGTGCATTCAATGTGCCAACGATTGGATTCTATCCAAACAGTCGCTCATCTCAGCCTCGTCGTTGGAAACCGATTAACGATGCAGATAAACACCTTGCTTTCTGCCCGCCAAAAGGGAAAGGCGAAATGAACCTGGGTTTAATTTCTATTGATGATGCCTTAGTAGAGATTGTCCCCTTCGTGCGGAAGATGTGGCAAGCGAGCAATTGAGTTTAAGCATAACTGCACTATCCAACCTATTGCGGCGGCAAAAACAACGGTACCAATTCCGACTGTGCCGCCGAGAATATAACCTAACACACAAACCGACACTTCAAGGATTGTTCTCACAATCCCCACTTTTAAATGAAGTCGTTGACAAAGCCCCACCATTAAACCATCCCGCGGACCCGCGCCCTGATGACAAGTTAAATACAATGCCGTCCCTAATCCATAAAGCAAAAGCCCAATTCCACCGAATAAAATTCGGCTAAAAAGTGCGGTTGGTTCTGGCACAATTTTCGTGGTTAAGCCAAGGAAAAAGGCAATCACAATGATATTCAGAATGGTGCCAAGCCCAAGTCTTAATTTGAGGGGAATCCAGGCTAACATTACTAAACAGCTAATCCAAAATGATGACCAACCGATACTCACCTTAGCTTGTAATGCCACACCTTGAGAAAGCACGGTCCAAGGTGAAGAGCCCAAATTAGCGAGCACAATTAAGCCATCTCCAATACCCAGTATTGCCAATGCAAATAAGAGCATCGACATGGTTTTACCTTCGACTGACCATAGCGATTTGGCTGCCCAACTCGTGTGGGGAATCACCCGTGCTTTTTTCATATTATTCCCATTTATATTTAACGCTGACATCATAATGGTAAACCTGATAAAACCCAAACATTTTAACGTCATATGATATAACCGAATTGACTGATAAATATCATAAATGTGATGCAGATCACATTGTCAAAATTGTCATCACTCA